>DPLR01000326.1 GCA_003541895.1 Cytophagales bacterium
GTTCAGATGTTGCAAAATGCTTATCTGCTTCCGCTAATTGAATTAGGATGTTGAGTTTCTTTTCAGTAACGATGTCCATTTAAAGAATAATTGCGTCAAATTTAATAACAATTCTTCTCATGCAAAGCGAAACAAGGGTAACCTAAAGGGGATTAAGCGTTATTATTTGACTCCTGGCGATTCTTTACAATATCACATGCTAAATAAATGGCCTGCCTCATTGAACTTTCATCGGCTTGATTCTTTCCGGCTATGCCATAAGCGGTGCCGTGGTCAGGTGAGGTGCGCACAATTGGAAGCCCGGCCGTAAAATTTACCCCGCTGCTAAAGTCAACCATTTTGAACGGTACTAAACCTTGATCGTGATACATCGCTAAAATTCCATCGTATTTGGTATGTTGACCTGCCGCAAAGAAACCATCGGCTGCAAACGGACCCATAATCAATTTGCCCTTCGCTTTTAAAGCATCAATCACAGGTTTAATAATTGTTTGTTCCTCCGTTCCAATCAAACCATTGTCGCCAGCATGCGGATTTAATGCGAGCACAGCAATCTTTGGCTTGCTAATATTGAAATCCTTTTTTAGAGAAAACTCAAGCAACCTGATTTTTAATTCGATGCGCTCAGGAGTAATCATGGATGATACATCTCTCAAAGGTACGTGTTCAGTTACCAAGCCTACTTTTAGATTTTCTCCCGCTAATAACATCAAGCTTTCAACAGCATTGAACTCTTTAGTAAAAAACTCAGTGTGCCCGTGATACGGAAATTCTTCACTGTGAATTGTATTCTTATCAATTGGAGCAGTGACAAGTGCATCAACTAATCCTTCTTTCATTTCTTCCACCGCTTTTTTCAGGCACATTAAAGCAGCATTGGCAGACTGGCGTGAAGGTTGTCCGGGCGTAATCTCAATCACGTCTTCCCAACAGTTTACAACATTGATTGTTTTCGGAAACAGCTGACCTTTGGCTTTCACCTGACTGTAATTGAAGTCTTCAACGTTCATTAGTTTCCGGTAGAAAGACAACGCCCTAGTTGATCCGTAGATTACGGGTGTTATCATATTAACCAAACGGCTATCAGCAAGCGCTTTGATCACGACTTCTGTGCCAACACCATTGAGGTCGCCAAGTGTAATTCCGATACGGGGTTTTTCTGTTGAAGTAGACATTGTTCTGATAATGAGATTGCGCAAGTTAGCTAATTCAATTTTGAATCGTGAATTTTGCTCGGATAGTATTATTCAAATAATGAATGGTAAGACCTAAAAAATTTCTCGGTCAACATTTTCTTAAAGATCTGAGCATTGCCTCTAAAATTGTAGAAGCTTTAGCTCTCCACGATCAGTCCAATTTTGTTTTGGAGATTGGCCCTGGCACAGGAGTGCTCACGCAGTTTTTGGTGAAGAAAGAAAATGTGGATTTGTATTTATCCGAAATTGACAGAGAATCGGTAGCTTATTTGAAAGAGCATTACCCACAATTGAGTTCTAAAATTATTGAAGGTGATTTTTTAGAACTGGATATCAATCATCTTTCAGATAGTCCAATCAATATCATCGGCAATTTCCCTTACAATATTTCATCGCAAATTTTTTTTCATGTGTTGGCTCATCGCGATAAGGTAAACCAAGTAGTTTGCATGCTGCAGAAAGAAGTAGCCGACCGCATAGCGGAGAAGGAGGGGAGTAAAACGTATGGCATACTTAGTGTGCTTCTTCAAACCTATTACGACATTCAATATTTATTCAAAGTTTCGCCCGGTGTTTTCTTTCCCCCGCCCAAGGTAATGTCCGCGGTAATTCGTCTTCAGCGAAACAATCGTCTACGATTAGAATGCGATGAGAAATTTTTTGTCAAAGTAGTGAAACAAGGATTTCAAAATAGACGAAAGACATTGCGCAACGCGCTCAAACCATTAAATTTACCCGCTCAGATTTTGTCGTTGTCAATTTTAGATTTACGCGCAGAGCAACTGAGTGTTGAAGATTTTATATCGCTTACAGTTCAAATAGAAAAAGCAAGTGGAGCAGTTTGCTGAGTTTGAGTTAACCAAAGAATTTCGCGATCGTTTTCAGCAAGCGCTGGATGATCGGGATGCGGCTTTCATCTATTCTTCTCTGGAGGAAGTTAATCCTGCAGACATCACTTCTTTATTGTATGAATTTACGAGCGAAGAATCGAAATATGTTTTGGGCTTGCTGCCCCTTCAGGTAAGGTCAAGAATTATTAATGACCTCGATCCTGAAACTAGAAAAACATTTTTAAGCATTTACTCGGTCGAGGAGTTAACAGACATCATAAACCATCTCGATTCAGATGACGCAGCTGACATTCTGAATGAACTCCCTATTAAATCTAGCGAAGAGATTATCGCTTATCTGGATCCCGACTTAAAATCTCAAGTCATTGACCTTTTACGTTACGACTCAAACGTGGCCGGTGGGCTTATGGCCAAAGAGTTAATTCGTGCACGGGCTAATTGGACCGTTGTTCAATGCGTAGATGAAATCCGAAAACAAGCTGAGAGTGTAACTAAGTTTTATGCGGTGTGGGTAGTAGATGAAACTGATCGTTTGCTAGGAAGTGTTGCATTGCAAAAATTGATACTCACCGATTCCAAAACATTGGTGAAAGATATTTATGATGAAGTCGTTTCAGTAGAAACTTACATGGAAGATCGTGAAGTAGCTGAAGTGATGAAGAAATATGATCTAGAATCTGTGCCAGTAGTCAACGTGCAAGGACAATTGGTTGGGCGAATTACGATTGACGATGTTGTAGATGTGATTACTGAGCAAGCTGAGGAGGAGCGTCAATTGATGAGTGGTATCACAGAAGATGTTGGAGAAGAAGATAGTTTATGGCGCAATGTTCGCGCGCGGTTGCCTTGGCTGCTCATCGGCATTTTTGGTGGAATGCTGAGTGCAAGGTTTATGGGATTTTTTGAGCAAGAGCTCGCAAAAGTTACCGCGATCGCTTTTTTCGTACCACTCATTCAGGCTACCGGTGGAAACGTAGGTATTCAGTCATCGGGTCTTGTTGTTCAAAGCTTGGTTGACCCTAACTACATGGATGAAGGCTTATGGAAGCGCCTGATGAAAGTTTTCAGTGTGGCACTGCTTAACGGAATCCTCCTTTCGTTAATTGTTTTTGCTTCAACTTATATCTTTTTTAATAACGACCGTCTTTCAGTCATTGTATCGTTTGCTCTTTTCTGTGTGGTTCTCTTTTCTTCTTTCGTTGGTACGGTCACTCCAATCTTAATTAACAGATTAGGATTTAATCCTGCTCTAGCCAGCGGCCCGTTCATTACAACCACGAGTGATTTGTTAGGGCTTTCTATTTATTTCATTACAGTTCAGGTGTTGATTTAAACCTTAATCAACCAATGTAATTTTTTCAGCCAAAGAGAAAATTTATTGGGTTAGGTTTTTGTTTTGTTTGTAAAGGAATTTCTTTAAATTAAGATTACGATCGATTAGTGATGGGAAAGAAAAATTTTCGCGAGTTAGTTAAAGATAAATTCGATGAGATTGTTGAGAAGCCGTTGCTCACAAGTACGATCGTGCTCATCTGTGTTACAATAATCGTACTGAGTTTAAGTTTCAGTTATTACGCAGCCGACTTCCATGGGTTTTGGGGACAAATTTTAGCCGAAGCTCATGGTATGATATTCGACATTGCTGTCATTGGTATTCTTATTTTTTGGTTGAACCAAAACGGACAAACACGGCAGCAGATCAGAACTTACAAAGATGAAATTGATGACTTTCGTTTGTGGGAATCCGAAGAAGCTGCTTTTCGCACAGTTGGTAACATCAAGCGTTTAAATCGCCACAAGATTTATGAAATCAATTTAGTGAACTGTCATTTGGCAAGAACTAATCTCAGTCATGTTAATTTAAAATCTTCAAATCTCAATTCGGCCAATCTTTCTAATTCATCATTGATTGAGACCAACTTAGAGAATACGCGTTTAAACCAAACTAATCTTGAGAATTCAAATCTTAACCAAGCTAATCTGAAGGGGGCTTATGCAAGCGGAGCCAATTTTAAAGATGCATTTTTGATTAAAGCTAATTTTGAAAGTGCTTTCCTTATCAAGACCAGTTTTAAAAATTCATACTTGATGGAGTCCAATCTCCAAAATAGTTATTTGATGGGAGCCGATTTTGAGAATGCAAGCTTGTACAAAGCAGACTTACGTGGCGCAAAAGGATTAACGATAGATCAATTGCTTAAAGCCAAGACTTTGTACTTGGCAAAGTTTGATGATGAACTAATGGAGCAAGTGAAAATTTCAATACCAGAATTAGTTGGTAGCTAATTTTTGTGTAATGCATTAAAGAATTATCTTTGTGTTAGTAACAACGGCTTCCTGCACCGAAGCCGTTGTTGTTTTTTTAATGGCTGTTCGAATTTTATCAAGAATATTTTTTTATGAGCAAAAAGATTTCGTATTACACTAAGGAGGGATTGGATAAATTAACTAATGAGTTAAATACTTTGAAGACAAAAGGTCGCTCGGATATTGCGAAACAAATCGCGGAAGCGCGTGACAAAGGTGACCTGAGCGAGAATGCAGAGTATGATGCAGCGAAAGATGCACAAGGCCATTTAGAAGCTAAGATTGCAAAGCTTGAAGACCTTGTTGGGAATGCTAGATTGATTGACGAAACAAAAATTGACACTTCATCCGTTTCAATACTTTCCAAAGTAACAATTAAGAATAAGAAGAATGGTGCTTCAGTTACGTATACTTTGGTGAGCGAAGAAGAAGCAGATTTAAAAGCAGGAAAAATTTCTACTCAATCACCGATTGGTAAGGGTTTGCTTGGGAAGAAGAAAGGTGATTTAGCCAAAGTAAAAACTCCAGCCGGAGAAATGGAATTTGAGATTGTGGACATTGGAACCTAACTAAATTCAAAATTTGAATGGCGTCTATCTTTACAAAGATCATCAATAGAGAAATCCC
>DPLR01000221.1 GCA_003541895.1 Cytophagales bacterium
GGCCAAGTAAAAAAGCAGCAAGCGATGCACCAATGATTCGCTGTCCTTGCCCAAAAATTTTATTGAAAGCAAAATTGATATCGAACGGATTTCCTGCTGAGTCTTTGCTATTGGCATCGAGCCAAAACTGAGCAGGTTTTAACTGCATTACTAAAAAGATCACGATAAAAGAGTAAGCAATAAAAATGGCCGCGAGGTAACTGATGCGTTTTACTCCGGGTTTGCCAAAATATTCATTGATCAGGTCAGAGGTAATAAATACCACAGGCCACACCACTACACCTGCTGTCAGGCTAAACTGATTTGAAATACCGATGGCTTCCAAACTTCCCGAAAAGATCTTTACACCAAGCAGCTCAGCAACAATGGCATTGGTAAGGAAAATTCCACTTAGTACAATGAATAACCTATTTTTCTTTTGTTCCATCATATCATTGTAAATCAATCATGCAAACTAAAGGTAGCGCCTTCAAGGGCGAGTTCGGTATTTTCAAAAATATTTTTTGCTTCATCGAGCAAGAGATTCAAATTTTTGTAGCGTGCTGAAAAATGCCCAATGATTAATTTCTTGGCTTTCGCTTTTTGAGCAATCTGTGCCGCCTGACCCGCTGTACTATGTTTGGTTTCAATGGCCTTGGCCATATCATCATGAAGAAAAGTGGCTTCGTGATAAATCAAATCTACGTTTGCGATTTGATTGATCATGGATTCATTCCAGGCGGTGTCAGAGCAGTAAGCATACGACAACGAAGGGCGAGGGGGTAGGGTAAAATATTCATTCTTGTATAAGACATTTCCTTGTGCATCTAAAATGTCTGCTCCCGTTTTTAGCGAGGCAATTTGCTTCAATTTTAATCCTGCCACCAGTTTATCCTTGTTGATTTTTCGTGGTTTAATTTTCTCTTTGAACAGAAATCCTGCGCAATCTAATTTGTGAATCAGAGGAATAGTTTCAACGGTAAGAGCATCATCTTCAAATAGCGTTTGAATTTTTGAAGCATCGAATTGATGAAAAATGATTCTATAATTTAGAAATGAATTGGAGTATTTTAAGTGAAGCGTAATAATTTCATCTAAACCCTTCTGACTATATAAATACAAATCATTGGTTCGCTTATTCAGATGCATGGAGAACAGCAACGGCATTAACCCCAGATAATGGTCGCCATGCAGGTGGCTGATAAAGATGTGATCAATTTTTTGATGCGAAAGTTGAAACTTCGCCAATTGCATTTGCACCCCCTCACCACAGTCGATGAGGAAATGCCGATTTTGAATGGTGAGATGTTGCGAAGAAGGAAACCTGCCGATGGCTGGCAGTGCGCCACTAGAACCGAGAATAGTTAAACTGAATGACAACGAAGTTTATTCTTTTTTCATGTCTTTCTCAATCTCGTGCATAAATACCGCATCAATACCTTCTTCTACAGTTGGAAGAATATTCAACACGCTGTCGAGTTGAGAAATCTTAATGAGTTTCATCGTGTGATCAGACAAGCAAGCTAACACAAAGAGACCTTCGTCTTCTTGTAAGATTCGGTTGCCCACCAAGAGCGCACTTAAACCCGATGAATCGGTGTACTTAACTTCTGTGAGATCGAGAATGATGTTGCGAACTCCCTCGGCATGAAGCGTTACCATTTCCGACTTTAATTGCGGGGCAACATTTGAATCAAGTTTTTCCTCGTGAAGGCGGATGAGCGTATATTTTTCTTGTTTATCGATGGTGTACTTCATGTTAATTCAAAATTCAAGATTAAAAATTCAGAAATTGTGACTTTAAAAATAGTTTAAATTATCGAATTAACGATACTCGTTTCGATTCGTTCCAAAATGTTGTCATAATTTATTTCGCCCAGCGGCTGGCCAACCACTTGCTGATACAACTCCTTGTAACGATCAGAAATGTTTTTTACGATTGCATCTGTCATTTCAGGTACTTTCTGCCCTGTTTTTCCTTGAAAGCCATTTTCGATCAGCCACTGCCTTACAAATTCTTTCGACAACTGTTTTTGTTGTTCGCCTGCTTTTTGCCTTTGCTCGTAACCTTCTTTGTAAAAATACCGTGACGAATCGGGTGTGTGAACTTCATCGATCAAATAAATCTTTCCATCTTTTTTTCCGAATTCATATTTGGTATCCACAAGGATCATGCCTGCTTTATTCGCCACTTCCTGTCCGCGCTTGAAGATGGCGAGGGCTGCGGACTGTACCTGATCCCAGGTCTTTGCATCGAGCAAGCCTTTTTCGACAACTTCCGCACAGGTCAGGCGTTCATCGTGACCCGTTGCGCCGCCTTTGGTGGTTTGCGTAATAATTGGCTCTGGTAAAAGCGCATTTTTCTGCAAGCCCTCTGGAAATTGATACCCATAAATATTGCGTTCGCCGAGTGAATAGCGGTACCAGAGCGCCGTGGAGGTGACGCCCGTGATATATCCGCGCACGATCACTTCGACCATGAACGGTTCCGCCCGGGTGACGACAGCCGCATTCGGGTCTGGCAGCGACTCGATGTGGTTCGGAATGATATCCGCAGTCTGGGCAAACCACCAGCCTGAAAGCTGGTTCAGCACCTGGCCTTTATACGGCACCCGCGCCAGGATGCGGTCAAACGCCGAAAGCCGGTCGGTGGTGACGATCAGCATGT
>DPLR01000193.1 GCA_003541895.1 Cytophagales bacterium
TTTATTCCTTCCATCAAGCAGCAGATAGGCTTGTGGAGTTTCAAGTCCGCAGAGATAATAGAATTCATTAGTCTGCCGAAATGGTTCAAACCCACGTACCGAACTTCCGGCTTGAATGATAGGGATGGCTTGGGAGCCGATGGCATCGAAGATTGCTTTTCTTCTTTCACCAAATTCTTCCTTCGTAAAATCCGTTTGAAATAGCGGAACATTTTGCGCCTGAACATATAGTGTTTATGACCAGAAAAGGACAACAAGAAAAATTCGTTTGGGTAAATGGAGGCTTGACATAAGAGCGTTATTTGATTTCTTTTAATTCTGTTACAGCGAAAAGTGATAGCCCTGTATCTAATGCAACTTTATCAGGGCGAGTGGCCGAAGGAATAGTTAATTCAAATTCTTTTGAGTTGACCGCGTGCGTTGAAACATCCGGAATATTTTTTCCTGACGGATAAACACCGACTTCAATATCAAATGAAAAATTTGTGGTTTGTGTTTGCTTTAATTTGAGAGTCACTATTTTTTTCTTTTCGTCATACGACCAAGTGCCTTGAATGGTGAGCGCGCTTCCTTGCCTGAGCCATTGATTAAAAAATAATTCCAGATTTTGACCTGATACATTTTCCATACACTGCCTGAAATCTTCGGTGGTGGCATTGGCATTCAGGTATTTTCGATAATAATTTTGAATTCCTTTTTTGAATGCCACATCCCCGATTTTGTTTCGAAGCATGTGTAATACCCACGCGCCCTTTTGATATGTGAGCGCACTGGTTACCGAAGTCTTTTCGGGTGAGCGGTCATCGATGATTTTGTAATCGGGGTTTTGAGAAATAAATTTTAGGGCAGTGGCTTTAGACGACTGCAACTGTGCCACCAACTCTTCACGTCCGTACGCGTGCTCGATGAACAACATTGTAAAATAAGTAGCAAAGCCTTCGCTCAGCCACGACTCATCCCAGGTAGTTTCGGTCACAGCATTGCCAAACCATTGATGAGCCAATTCATGAATCACTACATTTCGAAGTCGGGTGCTCCGTTTGCCATCTATTAGATTTTCATCGTAAAAAATGGCAGACGATGTTTCCATGCCGCCTTTTACACTGGGCGTTTGTACATTGGCCATCTTCTCATAGGCGCAAGGCCCAACATAATCGCTGAAAAAACCAAGTACTTGTTTGGTGGGCTCCGCAAAATCGTAAAAGCCGGCAGCGCGATCTTTGTTGTACACCCACGTTTGAATGGATTTGCCCTCCCACGTGTCAACATATTGCACTGCAAACTCTGCTACGCCCAACACATACAACCACGAAGAAACCGGAACCGATTGTTTCCAATGCGTAAGTTTTGTCTTTGAATCGAGAATGGTTTCTTCCATCAGCAGCCCATTGGATATCACTTGATAATGGACGGGCGCTTTCACTACAAACTCGCTCGTGGCTTTGTCATACGGATGATCTACTACGGGCAACCAATGGCGTGCGCGGTTGGGCCAGTTCTCGTTGAAGAAACTTCGATCACCATATTTGGTTGCACCGATCCGCAACCCATCGGCTGGGACGCCATGGTATTCAATGACAATTTCCAGTTCTTCATTTGTCTTTGGCTGCGGATCAAGCGAAATGAAAACTTCATTGTTCTGGTGCGTGTACGTCAACTTTTTATCCTTCAGGTAAACGCCATCGATGGTCATGCCTTTGCCTTGCGCTTCTTTCGGATTAACCAAGTCAAGCCGGAGTTGCGTTACATCTGCCTTTTTGATCTTGAACCGCACGGTGGTTTTACCAACGATGATGTCGTTGTCATCCGACAAGGTCAATTCAAAACGATAATGTAAAATATCAATGGAGAAATTTTTCGGGTAGTTGTCGGCTATCGAGTGGTTAACCAACAAAAGAAAAAGCCCCGCAAAAAGGCTTCGGTAAACTATTTTCATAAGTAGAAGATAAGACCTTCTAAGATAATGATTTGTTTTCTTTGGTCTTGGCTTTTTTATTTTGAATGGCTGATAGGCTTATCGCGAATATGATTGTTATGAGCAGAGTTAATGGTAGTTCGTCAAGACTTATATAGTAATGATTCTTAAATCCATAAACCATGAACCAGCCAACGATAAATAAAACAATGATAAATAATAGGAACGCAGTTATAATATTTACGGTGAGCCAGCGAGTCTCAATTAATTTCAATAGATATACAGTTAAAACGCAAATCAATAACAAAATCAAAATCCTTGGAGTTTGACCAATCTCATTAATAAAATCTCCGTTGTAGGTTCAATGTCATCTAAACCATATTCTTTACTCATGGGTGTTATTCTGCATTCATCAAAATTATAGACACTATCTGTTAAGTAATCTCCAAGATAATGTTATTTAGTTCGTGACGATAAAAACTTTTGCGCGGATTGAAGTAGTTAATCAACTCATTTTCATTTTTCCTTTCCTTAATTTTTCGTTGATGAAATGCAGAGTTTGCGGCAAAGTCAACTTTGAATTCAAAGTAATTCTCATTGTCATGAGCAAAGCGGGTTACTGAGTTGCCTTCGTTAATTAATCGACTCAATGATCCGTTCTCGTAACTGCAGTTGGCAATAACCACTTTCTTATTATTGCGATAAGTAGCTTTCAATTGGTTAATGTCTCCTTGGAGATGGCAGGGAATTAACCCAATCACAGCTGGATGACATGCTAAAAGTGAATCAATTTTTTCGCCTAGCTCGTCTGCCTCCATCGTACCACTATTGAGTAATACAATGGACTCATCAACATATCGTGACGAATTGGTGAGTTTGAAATAATGCTCTCTTGTCTTTTGTAGAATATCAAGATTGAAAAGTCTGATATTAATAAAATGATAAATGCCTACTACTAAAAGTGTTGCCAATAAGGCGAAGGAGTACTTTAATAGGGTATTTTTCATTGAATGGAGACAAATGAATTCTAAGGTGAGTAATTATAATGAACGATAGCGTTCAAAGATATTGATTAGAAGTACCCTTTTTATTTATTCAGTTCGCGCGCCTTTACGCGAACTACTTTTCCGTTTCTGGAAATAACTAGTTCGCCATCCTCTTTTTTGGTTTTTTCAATGAGGCGCTGAATCGAAAGTTTAACACCTTCCGTGACTTTATCAAATATTTTATCAATTTCGGATTGGCTCATTTTTGACTTTCAAAAGATTTCCAAATATCAGCATTATAAATGAAAGTTTCCTCCACTTGGTTGCCCTTCGCAATTGGATTGGGAACCTCTTTTGAATTATCATAAACCATCCAGCTGTGAACAATTGGTTTGTAAAGACTGAAAAAATTCTTTAGTCCACGGTTGTATCTTCTTTCAATTATGTCAGGCATAATATTGTGCCCTCCTTTTTTTACTCGGTCAAGCACTCTGCTTTTCGCTAAGTCAATCGACTCAAGCCAGAAATAAATTAGTAGGATCGTATATCCTTTCTGTTCAGCTTTTTTCAATAGGGAGACATAGCTTCTGGTGGCAAGTGTCGTTTCAAAACCAAAATCTTTTTGGTGATTTATCAATTCATTAATTCTCTCAAGCATAATTCTACCCGCCTGAAAAGAAACTGTCTCGGGTTGGAATGGCGACAATCCTCGTGCAATTTCATCTGCATTTACAAACTCTTTGCAGTTCAGCATTTCCGGCAAAACGGTATAAGATGTAGTAGTCTTGCCTGCTCCGTTGCAACCAGCTATGACATAGAGATTGGGCATAGAATAAATTTAATTTTAACGGAGTAGTGGAAAGTGTCAATCATTTCCAATATCGATTTCTCCTAACTACTAACTACTGTCTCCTAACTCCTACTTCGAGTCCCTCAACGTCACCGTTCTATTAAAAACCAATTTATCTTTGGTAGAGTCAAGGTCTAGGCAGAAATAGCCCATGCGCAAAAACTGAAAACGATCGCCCAGCCTGGCTTCTTTCAACGAAGGCTCGGCATACACTTTCGTCAACACCTGCAGTGAGTTCGGGTTCAAATGATTTTTGAAATCATCTTCAATCGCGCCCATGTCTTCGGTTACGAATAGTTTTTCATACATGCGCACCTCTACCGGCAATGCGTGTGCTGCGCTCACCCAGTGGATCACGCCCTTCACGTGCAAGCCCGAAGTATCGTGCCCGCTTCTGCTCTCAGGGAAATACGTGCAGCGAAGTTCAGTTACATTTCCGTTGCTGTCTTTTATCACTTCATCGCATTTAATGATAAAGCCACTCTTCAGTCGCACCATGCCGCCCGGTGAGAGACGGAAATATTTTTTCGGAGGGTTCTCCATAAAGTCATCGCGCTCAATCCACAGCTCGCGGCTGAAAGGCATCTCGCGCACACCGGCATTTTCTGTTTCGGTGTTATTCTCGGTCGGCATCAGTTCGGTTTTGCCTTCCTCATAATTCGTGATCACCACCTTCAGCGGATCGAACACCACCATTCTGCGCTCGGCTGTTTTGTTCAAGTGTTCGCGCAAGCAAAACTCCAGCAAGCTAAGGTCAATCAGGTTATCGCGTTTGGCTATGCCAATGCGGTCGCAGAAGTCGCGGATGGCTTCGGGGGTGTAGCCACGCCTGCGCGCACCGCTAATGGTAGGCATGCGCGGGTCGTCCCAGCCGCTCACCAGTTTTTCGTTCAATAACTGCAGCAGCTTGCGC
>DPLR01000495.1 GCA_003541895.1 Cytophagales bacterium
AAAAAAATCGCGTCATCTATTTTGAAGGAAAAGGAAGAGAAGCAGGCCGCAATCCTTACTTCGCGCATTTGTACCGTGTTGATTTCAGTGGAAAGAATTTGATGTTACTTACCCCTGGTGATGGTCATCATGCCGTGAGCTTTTCTCCGGACGGGAAATATTTTACCGACAGCTACTCGCAACCCACCGTTCCTCCCGTATATGAAGTCCGCGACACGAAAGGCAAACTCGTTGCCACTCTAGAGAAAGCGGATATTTCAAAACTCACCGCCACAGGTTGGAAACCACCCGTGATGTTCACGGTAAAATCAGCCGACAACAAATGGGATTTGTACGGGCTGCTTCACACACCACAAAAAATGAACGCAAATGAAAAATATCCGGTCATCGTTCAAATCTATCCTGGGCCACAAGGCGGAAGTGTTGGTTACTGGGGTTTCGGCACTAGCCGTGGCGATTGTGAATCATTAGCCGAATTAGGTTTTGTAGTGGTGCAGTTGGAAGGAAGCTGTAATCCTAACCGATCAAAATCTTTTCACGATGCATGTTATGGAAACATGGGCGAGAATACGTTGCAAGATCAAATTGCCGGACTAAAACAATTGCAAGCGAAATATCCTTTCTTGGATTTGGATCGCGTAGGAATTTGGGGACACTCGGGCGGAGGTTTTGCTACTGCTGCCGCCATGTTTAAGTATCCCGACTTCTTTAAAGTTGGAATCTCTGAATCAGGAAACCACGACAATAGAAATTACGAAGACGATTGGGGTGAAAGATACATCGGCCTCGAAATAAAAAATGATAAAGGCATTTCGAACTATGAACTGCAAGCCAACCAAACGCTGGCTAAAAATCTGAAAGGAAAATTATTGCTGGCGCACGGAGGCATGGACGACAATGTTCCGCCCTCCAACACCTACCTGGTTGCCGATGCACTGATCAAAGCCAACAAAGATTTTGACTTACTGATTTTGCCCAATGCGCGCCACGGCTACGGACAAGACAGCTACTACATGATGCGCAGACGCTGGGATTATTTTATTCAACACCTGATGCAGGCAACGCCTCCCAAAGAATTTCAAATTAAGATTACTCCTGATGCTAGGGTGAAGAATGAGTAAGTGAGTATTTACTTGCGAAAGTAGAAAGGTTCAAGCGTAACGCTTGGACCTTTTTTATTTGTTTACTGAGTAGATGAGAGCACAAGCGAGACGCTTGCGCTAGTTGCGGAAAACCATTTTTTGTTTTTTCACCGAACTACAAACATTGCATAAGCATTTTGCTGAGGGTAGTTTTAGATTCCCTTAACTAAGTCACCGACTTTTGGTTCATCAAATGGTATTGTTTCTGACGGATTGATAATTTCCTCTTCACCGGCAAGTTGAAACGCTAATAAGGGTTTTCTAATAATCTTTCTGAATGATTTTGATTTTCTGTCAGACTCAACTGTTGATATATACTCTTGAACATGGGTCACAACTCCAGTTCCCTTAACAATTTCAAGCTGCCCAAGACTTTCTCCACTCTCCGGGTCATTGATTTCTTCACCAATCGCATAAACAAGAAGTCTTTGTCCGACTTGAATACCATTATTACTCCCCTTATTGATTACGATTTTATAGTCATCGATAACTTTTGCAATCCTTATATTCATTGTACTCTATTATTAAGTTGAATAAATGCTTTTGAAACGTTTGGTTTTACTACAAGTCTTTTCAGTGTGTCGATATTCTTAGATCCAATTTTAGTCATTGTGTCTTCATTGCCGTCAAGAGTTGCAATTATTCCGATTTGAATATTACCATCTTCCTGAATATTTATGACTGAACCAAAGGCGATCAGTTGCTCAAAATTCTCTTCGCCTTTTATATAGATGGAAACCAATGAATCATGCCAAAATAAGTCACTTTTTGAAAGTAAGATTGTTAAGTCACCATTTTGATATTTAAATGTTGTCAATACATTAGGCCTTCTGTTAAATTTAATTTGATTGAATAAGTCAAATGTCAACATGACTAAAGGGAAAATCAGAGCAATTAGTAATACTGAAATTGAAATTACAATGCTTGCCCTTACAGTCTCGTCTGGGAGAATTATCCAAAGTAAGATTCCAAGAGCGATTGATAGTATTGTCGCAGGTACCCCAAAAAATTTTAGAAATTTCTCGAAATACAGTTCTATTAATCCTTTATTCACGTTGTCCAATCTCAATTTCCAAAATTACTGCCAACTTCCGAATATATGCACTACCCCTTCACCGGCTCTCTGTGCCCTACCCACGTAAATCGTTTGGTTACATATTCTGGATTAGTGAATGAGGCGTTGCCTGCGGGATTGCCGCCCGTTACGTGAAAGTCGGAGAAGGCTGCGTTTTGGTTCATGTAAATTCCACCAATCAAATTGAATGAAACCGGAGTTGCTGCGAGTGCCATCTCATCGGCAATTTTTTCTTTGACAGAGTTGTCGGTGGTGTAAGCCGCACAAGAAATCGCTCCGTGCTTCATCGCCATCTCTTGCGCCAGCGAAATGGATTCGTCTGTATTTTTAGTTTTAATCAGCAACGCAATCGGCCCAAATAATTCTTTGCTGAAAACTTCTTTTTTATTTGAATCAATTTCAACCACTACGGGAGTTGCCGTGCGCGCATTTTTGAATTGAGGATTTTCAATGTGCTTCGATTTCAACACCACTTTGCCGGGAAGTTTTTCTGCCTCCACTACGCGTTCGTTGGTTTTTTTATTTTGAATCGCGCCAAGCACAAACGGTCCGGCTTTCGGGTTGTCGACCAAGCCGTTGATCTGCGCTACAAACTTCTGTGCAAAATCATCGAACGAAATTTTTCCGGCAGGTGAATTAATTCCATCGGCTGGAATGTAAAAATTTTGCGGAGCCGTGCACATTTGTCCGCTATACAAATTCACCGAGAAAGCTAAGTTGGCAGCCGCTTTGTCAACGTCCTCAACCGAATCAAGAATCACGGAGTTCACTCCGGTCTTTTCTGTGAACACAACTTTGCCAGGCAAGGCTTCGAGGTAAGAACCAAATGCAGAGTTGCCTGTGTAGTCGATGAGTTTTACATCAGCATGTTCAGCCAATTCTTTGGTGATCATTTTATCGAACGTATCAACGGCTAGCTGGCACGTGTTGGGATCGAGATTATTTTCGGCCAGCACATTTTGAATTTCGGCCACAAAAATCGCGATGGGTAAAATGGCTCCGGGGTGCGGCTTCACCAATACGGAGTTGCCCGTCATCAAGCTTCCATAAATTCCAGTGACTGAATTCCAGGTTGGAAAAGTAGAGCAACCAATCACCAACGAAATTCCTTTCGGCACAGCACGCCACTCTTTATTTAATTGAATGTTAAATTTACCCATCGGCTTGTCCCACAAGGCATGCGCAGGGAAGCGATTAAGTTCTTCGTAACCTGCGGCAATGGCCTCGAGCGCGCGGTCGGCCGCATGCGGGCCACTCGCCTGAAACGCCATCATGTAGCCCTGGCCGGTGGTGTGCATGGTAGCATACGCGATTTCAAAAAAACGTTTCTTCGCGCGATCAAGCGATTCCAACAAAATGCCAGCGCGTTCTTGCGCTAAAATTTTTCTCCACTGATGAAATGCTTTCTTTGAGTTGTTGATTAATGTATCAACCGAAAAAATGGGATAAGAAATATTCAAGGCTTCTTGCGTGTAAGGCGATTCCTCCTGGCCGCCCCAACTTACCGAATTGGTTTGCTTCAGTTCTTCAAATTTTTTTCCGAGCTGATTTTTGAATTTGGTTTGTGCATCGGCATCGGCAGTTTCTCCATAGATGGCCGGTGCCGGATGTTCAGGAAAAGCAGCAAAAAAAATGCGCGAGTGTAAAGCTTCAATGGCTTTGTTAAGAATGGCTTCGTGTTTTTGAAATAGGCTCATAGTAGTGTGTTAAATCGATTGCAGGTGCAAATATCGATTTTATTTTCAAACGGATTTCAGGTTCAGAATCTTACTTGATTTTCTAAGGATTGGCACTTTCTAAAATTTATAGAACATGCGCGGCCATCCGAATCTCTCCCCGTCACAGTTACTGCTCGCGCATTAAAGATGCTGAAATCGCTACGCGATTTCAGCCAGGTGTTGTTCGTGGCCTTCGGCCACGAACTCCTTAACCGTGCGTCTGCTCTTTTTCCAGATGCACTTCAAGCTCTGCGCACGAGCGGCACGCCTTGTGACAATGCTCAAAAACTTATGCGATGTGATTACAGTACCAGCAAAATATGAACAAACTTTAGAACACTATCAACCCTGGCATTTTCAAAAAAACACATTCATCAAAACGTCTTTAGCTTTTCCTCCTCGTATTAAAATCTCTACATTTATAATTCGTGTAATCCGTTTATGAAAAAAGTATTCAAAATTCTTGGCATCGCTCTCGTCTCGGTGATTGTGTTGGCGATCGTCCTGCTTGGTTATATAATGATCTCGGCAAAAAATCGGTCGTCCGCTTATATGGAGCAACTCACTCCGGAAGCATTAATTGTAACCATTGACGGAATCAAATTTCGCGATTTGAATAAAAATGGAAAGCTCGATGTGTATGAGGATTCACGAGCGCCAATAGAAGACCGTGTATCCAATTTACTTTCGCTGATGACACTCGAAGAAAAAGCAGGCACTATGTTTTTCAACATTCTGAAGACAAGTTCTACCGGAGAATTAGCTGATGTACCCGAGCTGGGAAATTTATTTTCATTCGCGCTGCCTGCCAACAGTGAATTGATCATTGGAAAAAAAATGAATCACTTTAATTTGTTGAATACACCCAAGCCCGAAGTACTGGCGATGTGGAGCAACAGCGTTCAGAAATTAGCAGAGCGAACACGACTTGGCATTCCGTTAACCATCGGCACCGATCCGCGCCATCATTTTGCAAACAATCCTTTGACAAGTTTAACGGCCGGAGATTTTTCATTGTGGCCCGAGCCTCTTGGCTTCGCAGCGATTGGCGATTCTCTGTTGGCCTACGAGTTTGCCAACATCGCGCGACAAGAATACAGGGCAGGCGGAATTCATCTCGCTCTTCACCCCATGGCCGACCTGGCTACCGAGCCGCGATGGCCGCGCATCAACAACACGTTTGGTGAAGATGCCAAGCTCTCTTCCAAATTAATTTATCCGTACATCAAAGGATTTCAAGGCGACTCACTCACCAACACCAGTGTGATTTGCATGACGAAACATTTTTCGGGTGGCGGCCCGCAGAAGGAAGGACTCGATCCGCATTTTCAATTTCAGAAAGGACAAGTGTATCCCGGAAAAAATTTTAATTATCATTTGATTCCGTTTGAGGCATCCTTCAAAGCGGGCACCGCGCAGATCATGCCTTACTATGGGGTGCCGATGGATCAAACATCCGAAAATGTTGGCTTCTCCTTCAACAAAGAAATGATCACGGGTTTGCTTCGCGGCAAATATCATTTTGATGGCGTGGTGTGTACCGACTGGGGATTGATCAGCGATGTGAAATATCCGTTCTTCAATTTTCCTGCGAAAGCGCATGGTGTAATGAACTTGTCGCCTGAAGATCGCATGCTAAAAATTATTAATGCGGGTTGCGATCAGTTTGGCGGTGAGAGCTTGCCTGAGTTGCTAGTGAAATTAGTGAAAGAAGGAAAAGTGAGCGAAGACCGGGTTAATAGTTCGGTGCGAAGAATATTGCGCGATAAATTCAAAATCGGTTTGTTCGAAAATCCATATGTCGATGTGGAAAAAGCAAAACAGACGATTGGTAAAGAAGAATTTAAAAAGAAAGGATTGGAAGCGCAGCGAAGGTCAATTGTGTTGTTGAAGAATGGAAAGAAAGAAAAAGTGTTGCCGCTAAAATCATCCGTAAAAATTTATGTGGAAGGAGTCGATAAAAAAGTGGCGGGCAACTATGCCACGGTTGTTGATCAACCCAACGATGCTGACTTCGCGATTATTCGTATAGCTACTCCGTTCGAGCCACGCAAAGGTTATGTGGAAGGTTTATTCCATCATGGCGATCTCGATTTCAAAGGAGAAGCAAAAGAAAAAATTCTTCAGCTGCTTAACAAAGTTCCAACCATAGTAGACATCTACATGGATCGCCCAGCGGTGATCCCTGAAATTGCTGAACAAAGTGCCGGGTTGCTTGTCAACTTCGGTGCACAAGATGAAGCCTTGCTCGATATTATTTTTGGGAAGAGCAAACCCGAAGGCAAACTGCCGATAGAAATGCCATCAAGTATGGAAGCGGTAAGAAACCAAATGGAAGATGTGCCTTACGATTCAAAGAATCCGCTCTTCCCGTTTGGGTTTGGTTTAAGTTACAACAAACCCATGTAATATTTTGACGAGATGAGAATTTGACTTTAGCGATTAAAAAATAGTAATTCGCATCTGGCGGCTTTGTTCAATTAATTTCACAGAGAAATTTTTACAATTTTCAATGCAAAATCTTTTAGCCGCACTGAATAAAATTAAGGGCTCATCCAAATTTATCTTGGACGAGTTCCCACAATTGATTTTTCTAATAGACGAACAAGGAACCTTCCTCGATTTCTTCAGCGCCAGTGAAGCTATGCTTGCCGTATCCCCCGAAACCATCATTGGCAAAACCTTGTCGCAACTTTTTCCTCCATCGTTGGCCGAACAAGCTATGGTGAAGGTGAAATATACCCTTCAAACCGGTGAAGAAACTTCGTTTGAATATGAATTGCCATTGAGTCATGGGGTTTCTCATTTTCAAGCTCGACTAATCCAAGAAAATAAAAATTCAGTAGTTGCTTTCATCAAAGACATTACCCAATGGCACGAACTTCAGCAACGTGATGCAAAAAGAGCATTGATGATTGAGGAGACTGAACAGCGATTCAAATTGCTGGCTGAAAATTTACCAGGAGCTGTTTATCTGTGCGACAATGATGCCGATTACTCTATGCTCTACCTCAACAGCAAAGTAATCGATGTTACCGGCTATACCCCTGACGAATTCATTTCCAAGAAAATAAATTTTCCAGACATCTATCATCAAGAGCATGCTGCAGCTATCTATCAATGCGTTGAAGAAAGTATTACTCGGAAAA
>DPLR01000477.1 GCA_003541895.1 Cytophagales bacterium
ACTGCCTATGGGAATGGAAAATGGCGCCCCAATTGGGTTGGATCTGAACAATGTAAAATATTTTTATGATCGCGGGATAAGGTACATTACTTTAACGCATGGCAAAGACAATCAATTTTGTGATTCATCGTATGATTCCGCACACACGTGGCATGGTTTGAGTCCGTTGGGAGTGAAACTGGTAAGAGAGATGAACCGCGTTGGGATCATGGTGGATATTTCTCATGTTGATGATAGTACTTTTTATCAAGTGATGAAAATATCCAAAGCGCCTTGTATTGCATCTCATTCTTCGTGCAGGGCATTCACACCGGGGTTTCAAAGAAATATGTCTGATGATATGATAAGAAAGTTGGCAAAGAATGGAGGAGTAATACAAATCAATTTTGGAACGGCATTTCTCGATTCAGTTGCCCGTAGAGGAAATGCTTCGAACGATAAAAACCTAAAGTTGCTTTTGAAATCAAAAAATCTGAAACAAGATGATTCACAAGCAAAGCCAGTTGTTGAGCAATTCAAGAAAGACCATCCATACGTGCATGCCGATATAACAAGAGTTGTTGACCACATTGATCATGTAGTAAAAATTGCTGGCATTGATCATGTTGGAATTGGATCTGACTTCGATGGTGTTGGTGATAGCCTGCCTAGCGAACTCAAGTCTGTTGCCGACTACCCTAATTTAATTTTCCATCTTTTAAAGAGAGGATACAAGGAATCGGATATTCAGAAAATATGTTACCTCAATGTGTGGCGCGTTTGGGGTCAAGTTGAAAAGATTGCAGAGGCTAGTAAATGAGTTTATGGATTTATGTTAATTGTTTTTATCAGAGTTATATGAAAAAAATTGTTGTATTGTTTTTGTTGATCGGTTTGATCATTGACGTTGTTGGTCAGACTAAAGTTCAGAAAAAATTCAAAATGCCAATGGGCGCAGAGTACACAAATGGTCGGGTGCTTGTAAAAGTTAAACCCGAATTCAAATCATCGATTGTACAAAGTGCTAAGCAAAACACAAACACACGAATCCAAAACGTTTCAGTAAAGAACATACTTCCACTTGCGGCCTTTCAATCTTCTAAAAATACAAAGGCAAGAACCACCGAACAAAAAATTGATATCACAAATTATTTTTCAATTGCCTTCAATGAAAGCGGGAATGTTGAAGAATACATCAATCAGCTTTATGCAACAGGCTATTTTGAAGTGGTAGAGCCAGAGTATAAATACAATACCTCATTTACACCAAACGACCCATCCATTGGTCAGCAATATTATTTAACCGTAATCAAGGCTTTAGATGCATGGGGTATCACGCAAGGAGATACATCAATTGTGATAGCCATGGTTGACTCGGGTGGTAATCTAACGCACTCTGATATTGCCCCTAACCTTTTCAGGAATTGGTCTGAATATCCGCCTAACGGAGTTGATGATGATGGCAATGGTTTTATTGATGACTACCAAGGATGGGATTTTATGGGATCAGATACGTTGAACATCACTCGTCCTGATTCTTTAGGCGATAACAATCCTTCCGTGCATAAGGCAGGAGACATCAGTCACGGCACATGGACGGGAGGTTGTGCAAGTGCGGCAACCAACAATGGAATTGGAATTGCGGGCGTTGGCTTCAAAACAAGATTGATGTTTACAAAGCATTCGGCAGATAATCAGAAAGCATCAAGTGGGGCAGTTTACAACG
Source organism: Cytophagales bacterium (assembly GCA_003541895.1). GTDB lineage: Bacteria > Bacteroidota > Bacteroidia > Cytophagales > Cyclobacteriaceae > ELB16-189. The sequence goes on from DPLR01000477.1 coordinate 1,706, forward strand.
CGTACGCAGGAATCCTTTATGCAGCAGATCTTTTTTACCGACACAATATTCGAGGGATCATTAATTGTTCATTTGGAGGTTCGGGCGAGAGCCAGATCATTCAAGATATTATTACTCATGTGGTGTTAGATCAAAATTGTTTGGTCGTTGCCGCTGCCGGTAATAGTGCTAGTAGCAGCCCAAGTTACCCTGCAGCCTACGACAATGTTCTCTCCGTAGCCGCAACAGATTCCAAAGATGTCAAGGCATCGTTTACAAACTATGGAACTACAATCGATCTCGCTGCGCCTGGTGTTGGCATTTATACCACTGGTTATAATAACGTTTACAATACAGTAGATGGAACTTCCTTTTCGTCACCAATTACTGCAGGTGCTGCAGCATTGGTGTGGGCAAAGAATCCAGGGTTTTCAGCAATACAAGTTGGTGAACAATTAAGAGTAAGCGCTGATGCCACTTCACTTTATAAAGCGAATGTCAATTATGCAAATCAGTTAGGCAAGGGCCGACTAGATGTTTACAAAGCACTGACCGTTGAGTATCCTTCGTTGCGTGCGTCTAATCCTAGGTTGGTTAATCAAAATGGATTAGCACCAGTTTCTGGCGACAAAGCATTTCTTTCATTCGATTTTAAGAACTACTTAAAGAATACGTCTAGCGGAGTTCAGATCTCTATCAGTACAAACTCCACGGCAGTTACTATTTTGAAAGGAACGATATCCCCTGGCATAATTGCAGCAGACGCAACTGTTTCAAATGCACTTACACCATTTGAATTGTCAATTAGCAACAATGCTCCTCAAAATGCACTGGTCAATATATTAATCACGTTTACGGATGGAGCTTACCAAGATTATCAGTATGAAAGTTTTTATGTAAACCCTACGTTTATAAATGTTACAGCCAATCAAATAAGTACGACAGTAACAGGGATTGGCCGCCTTGGATTTCAAGACCCTCAAAACGATCCGCGTACGCAAGGTGTTGGATTTATTTTTGATCAGAATCCTCTGCTTTTTGAAATGGGTTTAATCATGGGTACTTCATCCAGCTCATTATACAACAATGTGCGAGGCACCGTTACTTCGAATGTTCAAAACTTTGACGAAGATTTTTCATCTACTCAATCAATTAAACAAATTACTCCGGGCACAAGGACTTATTCTGAAATTTTTGGAGGGTTTTCTAATTCAGCTACAGTATCTCAGCAAGCATTGATTGTTGGTTATCGGAGTATGGTGATGAAAGAGTCACCATACGATAAGTTCGTTATCCTTGAGTACCAAGTTAAAAATCCAACGGCCATAGATTGGAATAATTTTTACTTTGGAATTTTTGCAGATTGGGATATAAGTACAAATGGTGCCAACGATGCTGCTGATTGGGATAGTAATACCAATTTAGGTTATGTCTATCCGGCTTTAACAGCAGCAAAGCCACTAGCGGGTATTCAACTTCTGAAAGGAACTCCTCTTTATTTTGCCATCGACAACGATCAAAGTGTTAGTGGCACGCCTTTCGGAATTTATGATGGATTTAGCGATCAGGAAAAATTCACAACGATCTCATCAAACCGTTTTAAATCTGGTCAAAGTACAGGGCAAGGCAACGATGTAAGTCATGTAGTTTCTTCAGGCCCGCATTTTGTGGCTGCTGGGCAGACGGTCACCATTGCATTTGCGCTGCACTCTGCCACTAATTTAGATCAGCTTAAAACGTCAGCTCAGTATGCTGATTCGTTGTACAACTATACATTACAAGCATCTAAACCTATAGGCGATACTGTTTCAGTTTGCTTTGATTCACAGGCGACCTTAAATGCCAGTGGCGCTACTACAATAAAATGGTATGATTCCTTTACAGGAGGTCAATCATTTTATACTGGAAATCAATACACGCTAAGCAATCTGAAAAATGATACAACTTTTTATGTATCGAATGCGGATCAAACTTTTGAAAGTGTTAGAACAGCTGTCGTAGCTAAAACAAAGGCGAACCCAAATATTACTCTGTCAGGATCAACAACCCTTTGTCAAGGAGACACCTTGAAATTATCCGTTGCTACTGCCGACTCAACTTTGTGGAGCAACGGACTAAAAACAAATAGCATCGATGTAAAGACTGGTGGTAAATATTCTGTGATTTCTAAAGACAATACATTGAATTGTGTTTCGAAATCAGATACAATTACAGTCACATTAATTCCTAAGCCAACAGCAAATTTTTCAGTTTCTGGATCTTTGTTCACAGATAATCCAATCACTTTCACGGATCAATCTTCGGCAGCTGTTTCCTGGTTTTGGGATTTTGGAGACGGAGCAAACAGCACTGTTCAAAATCCAGTTCACACTTATACTACTGCTCTTGCCTCAAATGTAAAACTTACGATAACGGCTTCAAATGGTTGTTCGGATACAAAAATTGAATCAATAGGAGTTATTACCGCTATTGATGACCCAACTAATTCTGTAAAAATTTATCCTAACCCTGTTGGTGCTCAAGGTTTAAAAATTGAAGTTGACGAAGTAGAACAAAGTCAATCGAAGATTTTAATCTTTAATTCGTTGGGACAAATCGTTTTTGAGCAAGATTATTCATTGCCAGAGAAACATGCAGAATTATTTGTTCCCACATCATCGCTCGAAGGAGGAGTTTATATTCTCAAGCTAAATATCAAAGGCAAGCTTGTAACCGCTAAGCTGATTAAAGCCAACTGATTTTTTCCGCTACCGATTTCGAAACCCTCAGCGCGACAATAAAAAATAATTTAAAACGGAATTCGAAAAATCCTGAATTCCCGAATTACTTTTGCCCAATTTATCCAACCACTACATGCCTCGAGACAGAAGTATTCGTTCCATTTTAATTATCGGCAGCGGTCCGATTATCATTGGCCAAGCCTGCGAATTTGATTACGCGGGTTCACAAGCCTCCAGATCTTTGCGTGAAGAAGGAATTGAAGTGATCCTGATCAATTCAAATCCGGCCACCATCATGACCG
>DPLR01000091.1 GCA_003541895.1 Cytophagales bacterium
AGATCGTGGATGAAAATCCATATGAAAACCCGATGATGATTTATCCTGCCGTGCATTATACCATGGGCGGACTTTGGGTGGATTATAACTTGATGACAACTGTTCCAGGATTGTATGCGCTTGGTGAAGCCAACTTCTCTGATCACGGAGCCAACCGACTAGGTGCAAGTGCACTGATGCAAGGTTTGGCCGATGGATATTTTGTAATTCCATATACCATTGGCGATTACCTTGCCAACATCGGGTGGAATGATAAAGTGGGCACCGATCATCCGGCCTTCAAAGAAGCGATCGATAAAGTGAATGAAAGCGTGAACAAACTTTTATCCATTAAAGGAAAAAAGACCGTGGATGAATTCCACAGAGAGCTTGGCTTAACCATGTGGGAGTATTGCGGTATGTCGCGCAATGCCGAGGGTTTGAAAACAGCCCAGAAAAAAATTCAAGAATTGAAAAATGAATTCTGGCAAAATGTGAATGTGCTTGGCTCTGCCAATGAACTGAACATGGAGTTGGAAAAAGCAGGTCGTGTGGCTGATTTCCTTGAGCTCGGTGAACTGATGGTAGATGATGCGCTCAGCCGTTCAGAGTCTTGTGGAGGTCACTTCCGTGAAGAATCGCAAACGCCCGAAGGAGAAGCGTTGCGCAAAGACGATGAGTTTACGTTCGTCTCTGCATGGCAGTACAAAGGCGAAAATCAACCGGAAGAATTGCATAAAGAAGAATTGCGTTTCGAAAACGTGAAGTTGACTCAACGCAGCTACAAATAGGAAATGAACGATTAACGTTTAACGAACAACGATAATGAAGATCACACTGAAAATCTGGCGCCAAAAAAATGCGCAATCAAAAGGAGAGTTTAAGACCTACGTGAATGATCATGTGTCTCCCGATATGTCCTTTCTTGAAATGCTCGATGTCTTAAATACAAGCCTGATCAAGAAAGGAGAGGAGCCCATTCATTTCGATCACGACTGCCGTGAAGGTATTTGTGGAATGTGCAGTTTGTACATCAATGGTCATCCGCATGGTCCATTGCAAACCACTACCTGCCAGTTGCACATGCGCACTTTTAAAGATGGAGAAACCATAACGGTAGAACCTTGGCGTGCCAAAGCATTCCCTGTGATCAAGGATCTTGTTGTTGACAGAACAGCGTTTGACCGCATCCAGCGTGCCGGAGGTTATGTGAGTGTGAACACCGGGGGTGTTCCCGATGCAAACGAAATTCCAATCCCAAAGAAAATAGCAGACGAAGCTTTTGATGCTGCAGCTTGTATTGGTTGTGGCGCGTGCGTGGCTGCCTGTAAAAATGCATCTGCTATGTTGTTTGTTAGTGCAAAAGTCTCTCAGTTCGCATTGCTTCCACAGGGTCATGCCGAGCGCAAAGAGCGCGTTGAGAAAATGGTAGCTCAAATGGATTCGGAAGGATTTGGTGCGTGTACTAACACACGCGCCTGCGAAGCCGAATGCCCTAAAGCAATTTCCGTAACCAATATTGCCCGCATGAACCGCGAATATTTTTCTGCGATGTTGACTAGCTATGAGGTGAAAGTAGGAGGGGATGGCGCGTAATTGAATTTGAAATTCTAATTCGTAAAGTCAGGCGGTAAGCCTGACTTTTTTGTTTTCACGGATTATTCAGGAAGAGAACTATTTCCATCTAAAATTCATCTCGAAAATGTTTTGGTGAATGGAAGTTATGTGATCAGTTTTTCAGTGTATGTAAAGTAGCGATAGGGCGTTATTGCGGAAAAAGATGATCAAATACCTTAAATTTGATTGTTTTCGGATTTCCCCGTTTCAAAAATAATCCTACCTTTGCGCTCCAAAATTTTGGTTTTGGGGGTTTATTGACCTGTGGTGTAATGGTAACACAGCAGATTTTGATTCTGCTTTTCCAGGTTCGAGTCCTGGCAGGTCAACAAAAGAAAAACCCGCTATCAACAAGAGCGGGTTTTTAGTTCGACAATGGCGGTAAAAATATTTTCAGGAAGCGCAACAACGTATCTGGCAGAAAAAATTGCCGATGCTTATGGCGAGCCGTTGGGCAAAGTAGAATACAAGCATTTCAGCGATGGCGAGATGTCGCCTTATATTTCTGAGTCAGTGCGTGGCCACGATGTTTTCTTAGTTCAGTCCACATTTGCTCCCGCAGATAATTTTTTGGAGTTGATGCTGATGATCGATGCAGCGCGAAGGGCAAGTGCAGAAAACGTGAATGTAATCATTCCCTATTTTGGGTATGCCCGTCAAGATAGAAAAGATAAACCCCGCGTTGCCATTGCTGCTAAATTGATTGCTAATTTGATTTCTGCCGCTGGTGCTGACCGGATCATGACATGCGATTTGCATGCCGATCAGATTCAAGGGTTCTTTGATATTCCTTTAGATCACCTGGACGGTAATTATATTTTTGTTCCTTACCTCAAGTCGCTTCATTTAAAAAATATCATGTTTGCTTCGCCCGATGTTGGCGGAATCAAACGGGCACGCAGTTTTGCCAAATTTTTCGATGCCGATCTGGCCGTGTGCGATAAACATCGCAAGGAGGCTAATAAGATTGAAAGCATGCGATTGATAGGTGAAGTGGAAGGAAAAGATGTGATTTTGGTTGATGATCTTGTAGATACAGCCGGAACGATTTGCAAGGCAGCTGGTTTGTTGAAGGAGAAAGGCGCTAATTCTGTACGTGCCGTTTGTACACACCCTGTGCTTTCAGGTAAAGCCTATGAGAACATTGACAATTCTCAACTCGAAGAAATTGTAGTTACTGATACAATCCCATTGAAGGGACAATCTTCAAAAATAAAAGTGTTGACCGTTTCAGATCTTTTCGCGAAGGCAATTAGGAAAATTCACGATCACGAATCGATCAGTTCGTTATTCATCCGACTTTAAACTTTATATTTTTAACTTAAACTTAATTATTCATGAAAACTATTGAGATTATAGGGTATCGAAGAGCAAATCTCGGTAAGAATGACGCTCAGAAAATTCGCCAGGAAGGCAATGTGCCTTGTGTACTTTATGGTGGCGACAACCAAGTGCATTTTTATGCGCCCGTGATTCTGTTCCGCGACTTAGTTTATACCAACGAAGCGCACTTTGTTCATTTGAACATTGAAGGCGAAGAGTGCCAAGCCATCATGCAAGAGGTTCAGTTTCACCCCGTGAGCGAGATTATTTTGCACGTTGATTTCTTGCGTATCAGCGATGAGCGCAAAATTAAAATGGATATCCCTACACGTTTGGTGGGTCAACCAAAAGGTGTTGAAAAAGGAGGACTTTTGGTGCGTAAGCGTGCTTCTTTGAAAGTATATGCTTTCCCGAAGGACATGCCTGATCACATTGATGTAGATGTAACAGAACTTGATTTCCACCATGCTATTAAAGTTGGTGATGTAAAGATTTCCGGCTTGGAATTTATGGATCCTAAACAAGCTTCTATCGCTGTGGTTGAAGTGCCT
>DPLR01000668.1 GCA_003541895.1 Cytophagales bacterium
ATTGTCTTGCCATCGGCAGCAATGCGCTTGATGATCTCACGTATTTCGGCAATACCCATCGGATCGAGACCGTTGGTGGGTTCATCCAAAATTAAAATGATTGGGTCGCTCACCAATGCAGACGCTATCGCCAACCGCTGCTTCATACCGAGCGAATACGTTTTGTATTTGTCGTCTTTGCGTGACGAAAGTTCAACCACTTCCAGAACCTTGGCAATGTTTTCCGGATTCGCTCCTTTAATCATCGCATTCAACTCCAGATTTTTTTGTCCGCTGAGGTACGGATAGAATATCGGATGCTCGAGCACCGCTCCAATTTTTTTTCTTGCATGATGCGTAGCTTCCTGGCCGAACCAAGTAAAGCTTCCTGAAGTTGGATTGGTTACACCCATCAGCATACCAAGCGTAGTGGTTTTGCCGCTACCATTCGGGCCGAGCATGCCAAACACCTGACCTCGTTGCACTTCAAGATCAAGCCGGTTGACTGCGCAAAGCTTCCCGAAATTTTTTGTGAGCTTGCTGGTGGAGAGTACAGTTTCCAAAATGTATAATTTTATTTCTCTGTGAATTCCTCTGTGTCCTCCGTGAACTCTGCGGTAAAAATGCATTTAACCACGGAGAGCACAGGGTTAACTAAGACTTTAATCGACCTTAATGCCGTGCTCTTTCTTGTTTTTCTTTTTTGAATCATCATCACCCGCAAAGTCTTTTAACTTCTGGCCGATGTCCGTATTCTCATCCAACACTTTAAAAAGCGCAGCCGATTTATCCAAGGCAATTCTTCCGAGTATATCCAGCACATATAAGCTAGATGAATCGCTTACAAGAATAACCGTTCCTTTTATACGATTGCTTTCTTGGCGGATATACACATCCATATTTTTTCCTTTGTAGCGGCTGGTCATCATCTCTTCGTACTTCTCTCCGGCATAGCCCTTCAATAATTTTTTGTAGTCGGCTGCAGCAAAGGCGCTTTTTGTTTTGTCGATGATCAGGAACTTCATTTTCTCAATGTCTTTGATCATCTCATCAAACTCTTTGTTGTCGGTTTGATTGAGCATGCGCAACGTGTTCTTATAAAAATAAAGTGAGAAGCCATCGTATTTTTTGTCGAGCTCAGTGGTGGTGTTGGTTTGTGCAGTCGCTGCTGCTTGAATCAACACAAGAGCTAAGATTGATAAATAGAATTTCATATTGAGTTATATTCAGTTGCCGGTTGCCAGTTTCCCGCTGCCAGTTTGTTTCTGGAAACTGGAACCTGGCAACCGGTAACTATTTATTTCTTTCCTTTCTCGTCTATCTTCTCGAGCTTATCCAACCCTTCAATGTTCATTTTCTTGCCGATGCTTGAGATTTTCTTCAAATCGATTTCGCCAAACAAACTCAGCAACATAAATTCATCATTGCCACCCATCACCATCACCAGCTCACCAATTTTGCCCGAGCTCAATTCTTTGATGTAGAATTTCATGTCTTTGTCTTTGTCGCGCACGCTCATCAACTCTTCGTATTCTTTTACAGGCAACATCGACATCGCTTCTTTGTACAGTGCACGTGAGTCGCGGGTTTCGTGCTTGGCAAGCACGCGCAGCCCTTGAATCTTGCTGATGGCATCAAGTATTTGTTTGTCTTCGGGTTTATCTACGTTCATGTTGGTGAAGAGCCCAAACATTTTCTGACTCACTTTCACTTGTGTAAACGTTTCATCGTCCTGGTACTTTGCAAAGAATTTTGAAATCGCATCCTGGGCAAAAGCACCAGCAGACAACAACATCATCACCACTCCAATCATTAACTTTTTCATAACTCGTTTCATTTTAGATTTTTAATTTCTTTTAAAGGCTTACTTTTTTTTTTTCGTTCTTTTTACTTTCAATTTTCTGTTGGGCTTCATTCAGCAAGTTGATCCGGCTTGCTTCGCGTTGTGCCTTGTGAAAATTTTTCGAGATCATCAGCAGCGCTTTTTTCGTTTCTTCAAACGCCAGCTTCGGGTCGCTCTCGGTATCAACCATGGCTGTGGACGATGAATTGCGCGCTTCACGTCCAATCAGATAAACCGCTGCTACAATTACGGCAATGCCTGCGGCTACCCTTGCAATGCTGAACCAATTTTTCATTTCTATTATCTTACCACCTTGACGCTCGTGCAATTTTTTTGTTACAGTGGCCTCAAAATTTGAGTTGATTTTTTTTGTTTTCTCAATCTCAAAATATTGGAAGAGTGTAGCCGCTTCGCTCCATTGCTCAGGCACTTGGCCGCTCGCAAAAAAAGCGCGCAGTTCTTTTTCTTCCTCCAGCGAAGTCTCGGCATTCCAATATTTTTCGAGCAGCACTTCTATGTGTCTAGAGTCCATACGCATTCAGTTTAAGTAGCTTTTCGCGCACCGCATTACGCGCGCGAAACAAATTCACTTTCACCTGGTTCATGTCCAGTTCCAAAATTTCGCTGATCTCGTTGTAGCTATAGCCCTCAATGTCGCGCAGGTGCATTACCTGCCGCTGTTTGTCGGGCAGCGATGTCATCAGTTCGTCA
>DPLR01000332.1:0-1807 GCA_003541895.1 Cytophagales bacterium
AATGTTGCCAGCCGTATTGGCATCCAATCACCTTCCGTTTTCACCAAGACCCAAATGATCGTAATGCGCACCGATGATAACCGTGTAGGCTGCTTTGTTGTCTAAAAACGCAATGAGGTTATTGCCCGTTCCTTCGGCACCTGTACCATGTACTCCACCTTTAAACGGAAAGGATTGTCTGAAATCATTGTTGACTCCTTTCGGCTGAAGTTTCAATTTCTTGAATTGACTTTCAATATAAGCCGCTGCCATTTTTTCGCCTTCACTTCCAACACCACGGCCTTGCAAAGAATCGGACGATAGTATTTTGATGTGCTGTTTAATTTTTGCCTCGTCAAGTTGAGCACAGGCTACAAAAGTCAATGAGCAAAGGCCAAGGAAAAGAATATTGAATTTCATACACTTACTTTTTTCAGACACAAAAGTAAGCAACTAATTGGAAGGGGAATTCTTTTTTACGATGACGAAGCGATAGATCATCAAAACAAAAATGATGAAACAGCAAATCAACACAAAGATTTTCTCGGCATCAAACCAATCGATGGGCCGGTCTTCTAATTTAGGATCAGTAAGTACACTATGAAAGATTAAAGGAACAGCAGCGAAATACGAGAGGTAATGAAGCACTCTCCACACTTTCAATTTCATCTGACCTTTGTAGTAGGAACTCACCACCACCACGGCTATTAAATACAAAGCAACTGCACCAAACGTATTGGCGTAAGGTTGATGTTCCGTCCACAGCGGGAGAAGTAAATCACCCCACGTAAATTTTGATTTTGGATCGAGCGGAATTAAAACCACATGGAGAATGATGGCACTGGCAGCCGAGTAGCCAGTGAATTTATGAAGGCCAAGAAAAGATAAATTGTAGGGCAGCTTGATTTGACTATTTCTCCAAATGATAAAGCCCACCACAAAATTGGCCGCCAAACATGCAATGGCGATGAGACCAATGATTCCGGAGAGTTCGAGGGTTTCCAATTATTTTCTTTTTTTGTGAGATTGCTCCCATACATCCAATCTAAATCGAACAGGGATTGTATAAGCCTGTCTCACAGGTCTTCCTCCTTGCATTCCTGGTTTCCATTTCGGCATGATAGAAATTAAACGAACTGCCTCCCTATCACATGCACCATCAAAGCCTCTTGATAGCATGACATTTGTTATTGATCCATCTGGTTCAACAATAAACTTTACAAAATTAATTCCTTCAAGTCCCATTCGTCTGGCACCTTCCGGGTATTGCATATTTTGGATCAGCCATTTATTAAGTTCGGTCATGCCATCTATCGGTTCAGCTGATTGATCAACCACAGTAAACACCTTATTATAATCACTGGAGTCGTTTTGAGTTGTGTCTCTGCTTGATTGAGCAAAAATTGTCTGATTCAGAGAAAGGAAGAGTAAGAGTAAGAGGAAGAGGAAAAGAAATGTTTTTCTCATAATAACATATTTACAAGTATTCTAAAGCAATTTTCAAAATGAGCCTTCTAAAACTCCGCATTACCCGGAAACCTCGGGTAAGGAATCACATCGCGGATGTTGGTCATGCCGGTAACAAATTGTACCAAGCGCTCGAAGCCCAAGCCAAAACCACTGTGCGGAGCAGAACCAAACTTTCTTAAATCCAAATACCACCACAATTCTTTTTCGGGCAAGCCTAGCTCTTGAATGCGCTTCACTAAATTTTCATAACGCTCTTCGCGCTGCGAGCCTCCAATGATTTCGCCAATGCCGGGGAACAACACATCCATGGCGGCCACGGTTTTGCCGTCTTCGTTCTGGCGCATGTAAAATGCTTTGA
>DPLR01000332.1:2118-2528 GCA_003541895.1 Cytophagales bacterium
TCGTGTTCGCTCTGCAAATCAACTCCCCATTCTTCAATGAGGTATTGAAATTTTTTCTTCTTGTTGGGGTTTGAATTTTTCAAAATATCAATTGCTTCGGTGTAGCTCAGGCGTTGAAAATCATTTTCAACTACAAACTTCAACCGGGCAATCAAACTCAATTCACTTCGTTGATCTTGTGGTTTGGCTGCTTCTTCTTCCGTTGCACGTTTATCCAAAAACTCGAGATCATCTTTGCAGTTGTCCAATGCATACTTCGCCAGGTATTGTAAAAAATCTTGCGCCAGTTGCATGTTGTCTTGAATATCGTAAAACGCCATCTCTGGTTCGATCATCCAAAACTCGGCCAGGTGGCGCGTGGTGTTTGAGTTCTCTGCACGGAAAGTTGGGCCGAATGTATAAATGTCGCT
>DPLR01000196.1 GCA_003541895.1 Cytophagales bacterium
ATATTAGAACACTTGTTGATCTCTGCGTTTTCTTGGCCATTGGTTACGCTCCATTCGTCAATGTCGAATGCTTCCACGCTTTTGGCTCCAAGTTTTGAAGCCATGATGGAGAGAATAGCTGTGCCCGAACCGGCATCCATCACACGCTTATTTCGATGATCCATCTTCATTTGGTTGCGCAACATCAGATACGTGGTTTGATGATGGCCAGTGCCAAACGACATTTTTGGCGTGATGATGATTTCGTAGGGATATTTCTTTTTGATCTCATGAAATTCGGCCCGCACTAGGCATTGATCATCTACAAAAATGGGCTCCACATTTTTCTCCCACTCCTTATTCCAGTTTTGTTTCTCGACTTTGTCTTCAAAAAATAACAAAGGTGAAACGTGATGGTATTTCTTCTTAATCAACTCAATCATTTCTGGATCAAATTTCTCGGCATACGCCTCAAAACCTTTTTCCGTTTCCATAAACGTGTCGAAACCAGCCTCAGCAATTTCAGCCATGAGTATCTCTGAAAATTCAGGATCGCAAACAATTTGGAGACGGGTATAAAACATTCAGGTAGAAATTTAAAATCGAAAAGAGAGCGGCAAAATTCAATAAAAATTCTCAATTCCTTTTAGAATTAAATTTCGAATCTTGAATCTTGAATCTTGAATGATGCCTTACATTTGTACAATGATCTCGATTCAAGCATTTACGTTCAATCCTTTTTCAGAGAACACCTACGTTGTTTTTGATGAAACAAACGAGGCCGTCATTATCGATCCGGGTTGTTATAGCCGAGAAGAACAAAAAACTTTGACCAGTTTTACGGAGAATAACCGTTTGAAAATAAAATATATTCTCAATACGCATGGGCATATCGATCACATCTTAGGAAATGATTTTGTGAAAGATTTTTACAAAGTGCCTTTGCTCGTTGGTAAATATGATGTGGCCACACAGCGTTCGGTAAAAACCTATGCACCGGTTTACGGATTTGAAAACTATCGGGAAGCAGAGCCTGATCAACTTTTAGAGGAAGGCAACACCATCAAGTTTGGAACATCTACTTTCAAAATTCTTTTTTTGCCCGGCCATGCGCCTGGACATATAGGTTTTTATAGCGAGCCCGACAAATTGATTTTTAGTGGAGATGTTCTTTTTGAAGGAAGCATCGGCCGCACTGATTTGCCCGGAGGCAATTTTGATACTCTCATTCATAGTATTCAGCAAAAATTATTTGCGTTGCCTGATGATGTGATTGTTTATGCTGGCCACGGCAACCCAACTTCCATTGGAGAAGAAAAAATCACCAATCCGTTTTGTGCGCTAAGTCTTCTCAAATGAAAAAACATATTCCGAATGCGTTGACATGCTGTAATCTTTTGTGCGGATGCCTTGGCATTGTTTTCTGTCTTGAAAATAAAAATGTGCCACCTGCCTATTTTGTTTGGGTAGCTGGCATCTTCGATTTCTTCGATGGTTTCGCTGCACGTTGGTTGAAGGTGACTTCTCCTATTGGCAAAGAACTCGATTCATTGGCAGACATGGTGAGCTTCGGATTGCTCCCCTCGTTAGTGATGTACAAAATGATTGGTGCAACTACCGATACTATTTATCTTCCCTATGTTGCTTTTATGATTGCCGTTTGCGCTGCATTACGATTAGCTATTTTCAATGTGGATGAAACGCAACATGATTCTTTTAAGGGATTGAACACCCCAGCAAATACGTTGTTCATTACTGGGCTCGCTTTTATTACGGGAGAAATTGGTACTTTTTTAAATCACCCCTGGGTGCTTATAGGCATAACTATAATTTTTTCTTTGCTCATGGTTTCACGTGTCAGTATCCTGGCATTCAAGTTCAAAGATTTTTCATGGACAAATAACAAATTGAGATTTACTTTTCTTGCCTGTGCCGTATTATTGCTATTGTTGCTAGGCAAATCTGCGATTTCTTTGGTCATACTAATGTATATCGCTTTTTCGTTAGCTGCAGGTGCATTGAAATTGGAGGTTTAGTTTTCATTAACGGGTGATAAAAAAAAACTGCTTTTTTATTTTTCTCTTTCTCTACAGTGCTTTTGCATCGGGGCAATCGTCTGTTTTGAGTTCAGGCAGTTGGTACAAATTTTCAGTGGCTTCCGATGGAATTTATAAAATCGATTTTCAGTTGCTTCAAAAGGCTGGAATCAATCCGTCTCAGATCAATCCCAAAAACATAAAAATTTTTGCGGGCCAACGAGGGATGTTACCCCAGCCCAACAATGCCACTCGCATAAATGATTTGCAAGAAGTTTCCATTACGGTTGTTGGCGAAGCCGATGGAAAATTTGATGCTGGTGATCTCATTCTTTTTTATGGACAAAGTCCTGATAATTTTTACTTCGATCAGAAATCAAAGACCTTCTTCTATCAAAATAATTTATTCACTGATAAAAATTTTTATTTCCTGACTATTTCAACAACACCTGGAAAAAGAAATGTTGTGAGTGAAAATTTAGCAGGCAGTTATCCGGTCATTAATCAATATGATGAATTCGGCTATTATGAATCGGACAAATACAATTTGCTCCATTCGGGTCGGCAGTGGTTTGGTGAACAGTTTGATCAAACGCTACAATTCCCAATTCAATTTAATGTGCCTGGCATCATTCCTAATTCATCAATCACATTGATCAGTCATGTAATGGCCGAGTCGATCACGGATTGCTCCTATGATGTAAGCTACAACTCTACTAAAATTCTAAATCAAAAGATTGATGCTATTCCCAATATCCCCTATGGAATAAAAGGCTCCACAAAAGCAGACACGATTGTGTTTAACGAATCAACTGTAAATGGCGCCTCGCAAAATGCACAAACAATTAATTACCAATTCAACAAAGGAGGGCCAGGTATTTCAATTGGATATCTCGATTATATTCTTTTTAGTTTCAAGAGAACGCTAGCATTATACGATGCGCAAACCATTTTCACTTCATCCGAAAGTGTTTTGAATTCGGTATCAACTTATCAGGTTAACGCTGTTTCATCTGGAAATTTAGTCTGGGATATCACGGATGCATTCAACACAAAAACGCAAGCAACGCAGCTCAACATAAATTCATTTTTGTTTTCTACCAACACAAATACACTAAAGAAATTTGTTGTTTTTGATCCATCAAAAATTTCATCTGCCACTTTTGAATCAACTGTTCCCAATCAAAACCTGCACGGCATTTCGAGTGCAGATTTATTGATCATTTCACATCCATCCTTTTTTGATCAGGCTTCGCGTTTAGCTTCTTTCAGGCAATCACATAATCAGTTAACGGGTTCAACAGTAACTACAGAGGCCATCTATAACGAGTATAGTGGCGGCAAGTCTGACTTCACCGCTATTCGCGATTTTGTTCGCGATGTATTCAAAAAATCAAACGGTCCACTTAAATATGTTTTGTTGTT
>DPLR01000319.1 GCA_003541895.1 Cytophagales bacterium
TAGTGGATATGAATCGCGGAAAATATCTGGAAGAAGATTCCATTCAGGGTTATAAAACCGATTTCAATATTGGTGTTGCGGGATATCCGGAAAAACATTTTGAGAGTCCGAATTTGAAAAGCGACCTGAGGCATTTAAAAGAAAAGGTGGATGCAGGTGCAGATTATATTGTGACTCAAATGTTTTTCGACAATAAAAAATATTTTGAGTTTGTTGAGTTGTGCCGAGCGGCCGACATCAATATACCCATCTTACCGGGAGTTAAGCCAATTACAACCAAGTCGCAAGCGAACATACTTCCCACTATTTTTCATATTGATTTGCCCGAGCAACTTGCCGATGAGGTTGAAAAGTGCAAAGACAACGCAGCCGTGCGTGAAGTAGGTATTGAATGGGCTGTAGCTCAATCGAAAGAATTGATCAGCAAAGGTGTTCCTTCCATGCACTTTTATTCGATGGGAAAATCAGATCCTATTTATCGCATAGCGAAAGAACTCTTCTAAAAAAAGAAAGGCTGCATGGTTAGTGCAGCCTTTTGCTGAAATACTTTTTTTCTTCTAAGGCGTTACAGGCAGTCCAGTTCCTGAGTAAGCTGCTAAGCTTGCATGCGGCACGTTAGCATTGAATGTCGAATTGATTGCATCAATAATAATGTTAGCCATGTAAGCATAACCTCTGCTGTTTGGATGAACACCATCTTCAGAGAATGCTCCAAATGGAGGAACAAAACTTGGAGTGATCATCACACCGTCTGATACGTAGGCCTGATTAATCACCAAGCTGGTAAATGCAGCGTTAACATCAGCAACGGCTAGTCTGGAACTGTTAGCTGCGGCAAAACCTTTGATGAAGGAGTTATATCCAGTTACTGCGGTAGCAACAGAATCTTGTTCTTGCTTAATCAAAACATATTTGTCGCCCAGAGGAACCGATACTCCGTTGATGTAAAGCGGATTATTGCCAACCAAAGTTCCCAAGACCGAACCAGTGGTTAAGCAAATTAAATCTGTTGAATTGGCTTGCCTGATCTGTTCATATGGAACAAGACCAGCTCTTTGTTGTGAAGTTATTGCACCTGCCAATAACATCCCATCAAAGAATGGCCCCATATCAATTAGTGAGTTATCATAAAGAAGAATAGGGTTATTACCTACAACATAATTCACAAGACGAGTATTGATCTGTGCTATAATCGGAGCGGCATGTGCAGCATCTAAACCAAAATTCCCAGGTGCCGCTGTTAATGCTCCTGCTAATCCTTGCATAACTTGGTTGTAACCGCCAAAGGCTGTTGCGCCCATTAATTGGGTTACCTCATCAGAGGTTAAAGGAATCGCATTATAACTTACCGTGTTAAAGAATGGAATAGTTGTGACATCAGGAATAGTTGTGACTACTCCTTTAGCGGTACTGTTAGTTAACAAAGCGCCAACTGCGTTTTGATAATAGGTTTGAAAATTTGCTTGGCTAGTAATTGGTATAGAATTGTCACCACCTGTAGTAGCATAACCAAGTACATCGTTGTTACCTAAATCAAATGTGAAAAAAGTTGGCGCAGCAGCTAGTGCATCTCCAATAATCGTTGATGTACCAGGGGTTGATGCAAAGCGAGCATAATAAGGATTGAAGTACGGGTTATTTGTTGATGGGCCACCTGTAGCACCGATCAAACATTGACCAAGCAAAATGCCTGGTACACCAAAGTTGTTGAGTTTAGTCTTATCAAATGTAATGGCGTAAAATGTAGGATCTGAAAAGCCAGGACCAGCGGTATTGTATGGTGCAGGAACACCAGGATAACCCGCTGGCGTTGGTAAGGCATCATTAGGATTTCCATCAGAAGCAAACAGGATGTACCTCCCTAATTCAACCGTATTAGGTCCAATAGTAACAGAAGAACTATATCCATTCACCGAATTAATATCTGGTTGATTAAAAGTCAACGTGGTTGCACCTGTTGAATCTTTCGCCAACGAAAACTGCTTTGATAGAATGGCTGGGAATGAATTCTGCTGACCAGCAGTAAACAATGCGCCAGCTTGGTAGCCAGAAGTCAATGAGTTTCCGATGGAAATAAATTTGGTAAAATCTGCATCACCCACTTTCCATTTATTGTAAACAGGTTTAGGGGTTGTGAAAGTGATAACGTCTTGCTTACAAGAAATTGCAAAACCTGCAATCAATGCCAAGACTCCAAATACTTTTATGTTTATCTTTTTCATAGTTGTCAAGGTCATTATTATTTAAAGAATTCGTCAAACGTTATGGAGAAATAATACATCTGTCCAATAAAAGGTGAGCCAAGGTTGGTGCGGTAATCATTACCACCTAAGTTAGTACCACCAATCTTAAACACAGATTTTAAGCTAGAGACTTTATAAGTCAATTGAGCATCAAGGACTCCATATGCGGGCACTGTATAATCTGCAGGTGAGTAAGATGATTGCCACAAGAAAGCATCTTGGTAACGGAAGTTCACATTGAAGCCAAGGTTTTTCGTAACCTTTCTATTACTCAGGTTAAATGAATAACGGTTTTGTGGTGTATTGAAGCCGGCTTGAAAGTTGGCATCTTGTTGACCGCTAAAACTTGAGTAATTGTAGTTACCTCCAATCACAAAATTCTTAG
>DPLR01000629.1 GCA_003541895.1 Cytophagales bacterium
TGGCCAAAACTACACGCTTGAAATCGATGCTAAGTCAACTACCGAGACTTTCAACATTCATTTCGGAGATCATTTTGCAGAAGAATTAATTCGAAGTCAATCGTCTTCCATTGAAAAAATAATGGAAGAAAGATTTTATAAAACCAATGAGTCATTTTCATTTTACAATCGACTGATCAGAAAAACAAAAACCATCCATGAACTATTGATCCAACTCCAGCGTAATACAGATCTCTTGAAAGAAGAAGAACTCCTTGCTCAATTATTCATAGAATTATTCAATGATGAATTAAAATTGGTTTCAGCCGTAAATGATCTCCCTTCCGTGAAGAAATCAACACGAACGGAACTTGTAAAACGGATTTTATTGAGCACCGATTACATTCATGAATTCTATTACAAACGTTTGTCATTGGATGAATTGGCCAGCATAAGCTGTTTATCGAAATTTCATTTTCTGCGATTGTTCAAAATTGCGATAGGCAAAACGCCTCATCAATTCATCACTGAAACTCGCATTCAAAAATCGAAGGAATTGTTAATGACGAGCCCTAAGGAAATAAAATTAATTGCCGATGCCGTTGGCTTTACCGACAGCAGTTCATTTAGCCGAGCTTTCTATCAACAGGTTGGTTCGTATCCTTCGCAATTTCGTGCCTGAGGTATTTTTAGCAATTTTTGTCATGCCATGTTCTCTGGGCGGGCGTTTATTTATTTAAAAACACGTATGCTATGAGTCAAATTATTGGTACCCTAGGATTTCCTTTCATTACTCTCGTTTTTTACGGATGGCTTCTTTTTGAATTCAAGAAAGCAATTAAGCGAAGTTCCCTTGAAGCGAGTCAACAGAGAAAAATATTCAATCGGATTTTGATTGCTCTTATTGCTTGGGCTGTGTTCGTTAGTGGTTGGTCGCTCAGTGGAATGATGCAAAACTTTGATCGTTTCCCTTTCAATGTTGCACCAGTGATTCTGATCCCGTTCATTGGAATTGTACTTTTTACCTTTTCAACAACCGCGAAAGAAATCTTACTTCAACTCAAGCCCGAAGCAATCATTCGAATTCAATTCTTCCGGTTCTTTGTGGAGTTGATCATCTGGGCGCTTTTCCTTCAAAAACTTCTCCCTATTCAAATGACGTTTGAAGGCCGCAACCTCGATATCATTTCAGGCATCTCAGCACCATTAATTGCCTGGCTTTTGGCGAATCAGAAAATCAGCAAAACAGTGGTTATCGTTTGGAATATTGCCTGTCTCGGGCTTCTTATTAACATTGTAACGGTAGCCATCCTTTCCATGCCTACGCCCGCTCAATATTTTTTTAATGAACCTTACAATACAGCCGTTGCGAAGTTTCCCTACGTGTTTTTGCCAGCGTTTTTGGTTCCACTAGCGTATATGCTACACTTCTTTTCCATTCGCCAAATGCTCATAAGGAAATGAGTGAATTTTAAGCAACACAAAATGGCTATAAAAAAAAGGACCCCAGAAAAATCTGGGGTCGCTTCAACTAAACTCAATTCGTATTACTCAGATACCACACTCACCTGTACGTTGTGCTTCACTTCTTTGTGAAGGTCTAACAAGGCTGTGTAGCTACCCAATTCTTTAGGCTGTTCTTTGAAGCTGATCTTCTTACGATCAACATCAAAACCCTTTGCTTTCAACGCATCGCTTACTTGCAACGAAGTAACAGCTCCGAAGATTTTTCCGGTTTCGCCTGCCTTTGTTTTAATCTCAATGGTAAGCTCACCAATTTTTGCAGCAAGGCTTTCGGCATCTTGTTTAATCTTGGCAGCCTTGTGTGCAGCCTGACGGATGTCTTCAGCTACTCTCCTTTTATTCGACTCGTTCGCAATCAATGCCACACCGTTTGGAATGAGGTAATTGCGGCCGTAGCCCGGCTTTACTTTTACTGTATCATTTCTGTAACCAAGCCCTGTTACATCTTGTGTCAAAATCACTTCCATGGTATTACAAGGTTTAAGGTTATTTCATTTGATCCGCTAAGTAAGGCAATATAGCAATGTGCCTTGCACGCTTCACGGCCTGAGAAACTTTCTTCTGAAATTTCCAGCTTGTGCCGGTAAGTCTGCGGGGCAGAATCTTGCCTTGTTCGTTGATAAACTTCAACAAGAAATCAGGGTCTTTGTAATCAATGTACTTGATTCCATTTTTCTTAAAGCGGCAGTACTTAGGTTTAATGTCTGCGCGCTTAATAGGTTCATTCATTAGTGTCATGCTTCAGCCCTCTCTTTTTTAGTTGCTGTTTTTTTTGTGCGATTGAATTCGCCTTTCTTTCTGCGCGAATTGTAAACCACCGCGTGCTTATCAAGCGCTATGGTAAGAAAACGCATCACTGATTCATCACGCCTGAATTCGGTTTCGAGCGTGTTGATGATACCGGTGTTCTCTGTCGCGAATTCAATGAGGTTGTAAAAGCCGGTAGACTTATTCTGGATGTTATATGCCATCTTTTTAAGTCCCCAAAACTCTTTGTTGACAATCTCGGCCTTGGCCTTAGTCAACACCTTCACGAATTTCTCGACAGCATCCTTTGCCTGATCTTCAGACAAAACGGGATTGAGAATGAATACTGTCTCGTAGTTGTTCATGAATAATTGTTTTAAATGGGCTGCAAAGGTAAAAAATGCTTTCGGAAAGCCAAAATCGAATTAAAAATTGAAAGAAAGACCCTTTGCTCGATAAAATAGGCAACATTTTTGGGCTTTTTAAGTTAAATTGATCCAACATAACCCAGCTGATGAAAGACTTTGATCAAATTCACATCCTCATTGTTGAGGACGACTCCGTTACCCAATATGTAACCAAACTAGCCCTGGATGAGCAACATATAAAATGCACCGTAGTTGACAGTGGGGAAAAAGCAATAGAAACATTAAAATCAAAACAGTTTCAGTGTGTGCTTATGGACATTGTGATGCCAGGCGAAGACGGAATGGATACCGTACGCTGGATACGCGATAGCGAAGACGAATATTTTAAGAAACTCCCCATTTTTGCGCTCACCTCCTACTCATCTGATGAACACACTAAAGAAGTTTTAGATGCAGGCATGAATGGGCACTTAGTAAAACCGTTGGATGTTGAGAAGCTAAGAAAGTTATACCTTGATTTCTAACGTTCAATTTTGTTGTTTGAATACCGACATCACTGCATCGTTAGCAAGTTTTTCGTCATCGGCTTCTGGTAGACCACTCACACCAATTGCTCCAATCACTTTTCCATTTTGAGTGATCGGCACACCGCCACCAAAACCGGTCACGCGTTCATCTCCCCAAAAGGCCGGGTTGTCTTTGCCACGCATACGTTCGCCCATCTTACTTGTGGGCGTACGGTCAATGGCTGATGTATATGCTTTGTTCTGTGCAATTCGTGAAGCCGCGGGACTTGTTCCATCCATTCGAACAAAAGCCACCAACTCGCCTTCGGGACCGCAGACAGAAATAGCAGCACTCCTGTTCAGCTTCTTCATTTTCTCCACGCAAAAGCTAATCAGCTTCAACGCTTGCTCTGAGCTAATTTTTTCAACGGTGTACATAGTTCGAGTTTTTTAATTCTGTGATTCGATAATTCGGTGATTACAATTCATATTCGAATTAGCACATCACCGAATCATCACATCAAATTCCAACATAATTATACGGACTGATTTTCTTCAGCCGTTCTTTCAATTCATTTTTGACATTCAATCCATCAATAAAATTATGCATGGATTCTTTGGTGATCTTTTCGTTTTTACGCGTGAGTTCTTTCAATGCTTCGTACGGATTGGGATAACCTTCTTTTCTTAAAACAGTTTGAATAGCCTCAGCAACCACTGCCCAATTTTCTTCAAGGTCATTATCAATCGCTGCTTTATTCAACTCTAATTTTAAAATTCCTTTTTGCAATGACTTCAACGCGATCCACGTGTGCGCCATTGGCACGCCAATATTTCTGAGCACGGTAGAATCGGTGAGATCGCGTTGCAAACGTGAGATCGGGAGTTTTGCCGAAAGATGTTCAAACAACGCATTAGCGAACCCTAAATTTCCCTCAGCATTTTCAAAATCAATGGGGTTTACTTTATGTGGCATTGCGCTGCTGCCCACTTCGCCCGCTTTGATTTTCTGTTTGAAATAATTCATCGCCACATATTGCCACACATCGCGGCTGTAATCAATCAAAATGGTATTTATTCTTTTCAGGTTATCGAATTGTGCAGCGAGGTTGTCGTAGTGCTCAATTTGCGTGGTGGGGTGACTGCGATCCAAACCCAAATATTTTTTTGCAAATTGATTTGCGAATTCCACCCAATTGATTTCAGGATAAGCAACGTGATGAGCATTGAAATTTCCGGTGGCCCCTCCAAATTTGGCTGAGTTAGGAATTACTTTCAAAAGCTGAAGTTGATTTTTGATTCGCTCACTAAAAACAGCGATCTCTTTTCCCAATCTTGTAGGTGATGCCGGCTGTCCGTGGGTGCGCGCCAGCATAGCTACATCTTTCCAAGACTCCGTTTGTTGATCGAGCAATGAAATCGTTTTATTCAATTCCGGAATAAATTCCTTTTCCAAAAAGTCTTTCAGCAATAATGGTGTTGCGGTGTTATTGATGTCTTGTGAAGTAAGGCCAAAATGAATGAATTCTTTGAAAGAAGATAACGCGAGCTTATCAAATTCATTTTTGATAAAATACTCAACTGCTTTTACATCGTGATTGGTGGTCTTTTCAATCTCCTTAATTTGCAGTGCATCGGCTTCAGAAAAATTCGAATAAATTTTTCGGAGTGATTCAAATTTCTCTTTCGGAAACGACTTCAACTGCTCAAGAGGAAATTCGCATAGCGCGATAAAATATTCTACCTCCACCAGAATACGGTAGCGCATCAAAGCAAACTCGGAAAAATAATTTGCAAGAGGTTTTACAGTTTCAAAATAACGACCATCAATGGGTGATACTGCAGTAAGCGGATTCAGGTGCACTGGCATAAAGTTTAAACATCAAAATTAATAAAAGCATTTTTAACAGTCATTTAACAGTTGCCGCATTCCCCAAAGAAAAACCATCTGATGAAATATGCGTTTTAATAAGCTATTTTAGCCGCCCCAATGAAACAGTCCAAACTTATCATCATCTTTTTCTTTTTTGCATGTACCGATATGGAGGAAGTTCTCGGTCAAATAAAAAACAAGCAAGGACTTGACATCGCCATCAAAAAAGCAAAAGGGTCAATCAAGCTCGATGGCATTATTGATGAACCAGATTGGGTTGACGCTTCGATGGCCACGCACTTTTTTATGAATAGTCCGGTCGACACGATGGCCCCAACTCATCAGACCGAAGCCCGTATGACATTCGATCAACATTTCTTTTACGTGTCGTTTGTATGTTATGATGATATGGAGAAGCCTAACATTGTACAAAGCTTAAAACGCGATTTTGATTTTGATCTAAACGATAACATAGGCATCGTGATAGATCCCTACAACGATAACACCAACGGTTTTTATTTTTTGATCACACCCTATAATGTGCAAGGCGAAGGCACGGTTGCAGGTGGCGGTTCCTCCGGGGACTCCTTTAATGGAAACTGGGATAACAAATGGTACTCGGAAGTGAAGCGCTATGGTGACCGATGGGTTGCTGAACTTGCTATTCCATTCAAATCGATTCGGTACAATCATAACGCAGCCAATTGGAATGTTACTTTTTTGCGACATGATTTAAAACACAATCAATTATCGAGTTGGATTGCAACTCCAATTCAATATATCCCAGCTTCCATTGCATACACAGGAAAATTGCAGTGGGAAGAACAACCTCCACAACCGGGCACAAACATTTCTATCATTCCTTATACGGTAGCTTCTTCAAGTCAAGACGCAGAAAATAAAATCTCGACCAACAACTCAATGTCGGCTGGCTTTGATGCGAAAGTTGCTGTTACTCCGGCCATTAACCTTGATCTCACGGTGAACCCCGATTTTTCGAACGTAGATGTAGATCGACAGGTGATTAACCTTACGCGTTTCGAATATCAGTTTCCTGAAAGAAGAACTTTCTTTTTAGAGAACAGCGATTTGTTCTCAACACCGGGCTATCCTCCCACGCGACCTTTTTTCTCTAGACGAATTGGTTTGGCCAAGGATTCATCGGGCAACCTTCAAAAAGTACCCATCGCCTATGGTGCACGTGTGAGTGGTAAAATTGGAAAGAACTGGCGCATCGGAGTAATGAATTTACAAACCAAGAAACAAATAAACCTAGGCTTACCTGACCAGAACTATACCGTTGCTGTTGTGCAAAGGCAAATTTTCAAAAGATCTAATATTGATTTCTTTGTTGTTAATAAACAATCGGTGGGCCTTGGTCAGTACGACTCAACAAAATATTATAACAGTGATCTTGTCTATAATTATTGGAATGGAACACGCAACGTGAAAAAATTAAACCTTTACAACCGCGTGATCGGTGCTGACTTTAATTTGTTCAACAAAAGCAATCGGTGGGTGGGCGATTTTTATTATCACAAATCATTCGATGCGATGTCAAAAGATGATAATCATTCGTATGGATTGTTTCTCAGCTATTCAACGCGTTATTTCAATGCGCTCGGAGGGCAATACGGTGTTGGAAAAAATTATAATGCCGAAGTAGGTTTTGTGCCAGGCCAGTCCGTTTATGGTGGCTTTACCAGCGGGTTCAACAGAGTTGAAGGAAGGTTCTATCCAAAGACAGGCTCCATCACGAACATGGGGCCGGGAATTGAGTTTGATCGTACGCAACAAGAAAGTGGTATCATGACCGACAAGGCTTATGTCGCTGATTATGTAATCAACTTTAAAAACACTGCGCGCATCTTTGCCGCTGGCCAACGTATTTTTCAACTGCTGCCGCAAAGTTTTAATCCGATAGATCCGAAGAATGACGTGTCTTACTCTACCGGTCAACAATTCGAATGGAACGAAGGCAACATTCAATTCAATTCGGATAGCCGAAAAATATTCACCTATACAATGAAGGCATCGGTTGGGCAGTTTTATGATGGCGAGAAAAAAGGATTGAGCGGAACGTTTTCTTATCGCTATCAACCTTACGGAAACATAACCGTGACCTACGATTATAACGACATTCGGTTGAGTTACGGAAGCGCTAAGTTTTTATTGGTGAGCCCCCGAATGGATTTAACATTTACCAACAAGATTTTCTTTACAACTATTCTTCAATACAATACTCGCTACGACAACGTGGGTCTGAATGCGCGTTTTCAATGGCGCTTTAAACCTGCGTCCGATTTCTTTATTGTGTACACCGAAAATTATTTTCAAGATAATTTTCACTCCCGCAATAGGGCGTTGGTGTTAAAGCTCACCTATTGGTTCAATTTGTAATTGACTTTTGTCAACCGAACCGTGCAATAGAAATTATTACCTTTGCTGCTCAAATCATTTTAATTTTTGAAGAGCAATGGCGTTTGGACTATTTAAAAAGAGCGAAAAAAAGCAAGAGGCCTCAAATCCGCATTACCGCGAACTCACAATAAAAAAAATTATTCAGGAAACGAAGGACGCTGTCACCTTGGTTTTTGAACAGCCTGCTTCGGGTAAACTCAATTATAAATCAGGGCAGTTTTTAACCTTGATTGCGACCGTTGATGGGAAAGAAGTGCGCAGGTCGTACTCGCTGTGTTCCTCCCCTTTCATCGATCAAGATTTGATGGTGATGGTGAAGCGTGTAGATAACGGATTGATGAGCAACTGGCTTCCCGATCATTTGAAAGTGGGAGACAAAGTAAAGGTGCTTGAGCCCCTCGGAAATTTTACCACCGAGTATTCCAAAGAAAAGAAACGTCACTTGGTTTTGTTTGCTGGCGGCAGCGGCATTACCCCGATGATCTCCATATTGAAAAGCCTGATCACACAAGAACCCGATAGCATCTGCTCCTTGATTTATGCTAATCGCGATATTGATAGCATCATTTTTAAAAATGAATTAGAACATTGGCAAACACAATACGAAGGCCGTGTACATGTCATTCATATTTTGGATAACGCGCCCATGAATTGGCAAGGGTACTCGGGGTTGCTCAACAAAGACATGCTGGCAAAACTTTTTGAGCGCATCCCTAGTTGGGGATTGGATAACACAACCTATTTAATGTGTGGCCCCGAAGGCATGATGAAAAATGTAGAGACCTTGCTGGGCGATCTTCAGATTCCGAAAGAAAAAATATTCAAAGAGAGTTTCGTATCAGGCACCATCGACAAAGAGAAAAAGGAAGAAAGCAAAGCTGCGACTGCCTCGGGCAACACGGCTCATGAAGTGACTATTCGCTACGATGGCCAGGAATACAAATTTGTTGTTGAACCCAACCGTGCCATTCTTGAAACCGCTCTCGATCTCGGAATTGATTTGCCTTACTCTTGCCAAAGTGGCTTGTGTACAGCTTGTAGAGGCAAAGCATTATCTGGCAAAGTGAAGCTCGATGAAGAAGAAGGCCTTTCACAATCCGAACGTGCGGAAGGCTATGTGCTCACATGTGTTGGTCACCCGATGAGTGATGATGTGGTAATTGAAATTGGATAATTATTTCGGAACGTAGATTTCCTTCAGCTTCACTCCGATCGTTTCAAAAATTTTCTTCCTGAAATCTTCACGAGGGAACGGCCTGTTGGCAAGCACCACATAGAAAATTTCTTTTTCAGGAATGCTCACATAATCGGCATAAAAACCACCTTGCGTTCCGGTATGCGAAAAAACTTTTGCACCGTCTTCGGTCGTGGTGATGAACCAAGCATAGCCCATGAACGGTTCATTCTTATCTGCCCAATTGGAGTACTTCATAATGGAGCGAGATTGATCGATGGTTTCCTTCTTCAAGAAAGTTGCTTTCTGAATGGCTTGTTCATATTTCGCCAGCTCTTTTATCGAACTCCACACGCCACCGTTGCCCGCAGCAGCAAACGTAGGCTCCTCTCCATAATCGCGTTCAGTAAATTCGCCAAGCACATTGATGTAGCCGTGGGCAACACCACTCGTTGGAAATGCTCCGTCTGTAATTTTACTATTCAGCATTCCTGCCGGCTTGAAAATTTTATCAGCCACAACTTCTTGCCATTTTCTATCGGATACTTTCTGAATGATGAGCGCCAGTCCATCAAACGCAGGGTTTGAATATTCAAAATGAGAACCGGGTTCAAACGCGAGTGAATCGTTCAGTTCAATCGGATCCCAGTTTTGTTGATCATCGGCAGACAATAAATAAGGAGCATCCAAAAATTTCCTTCGATTGTCGGGCAAGCCTGACGTGTGCGTGAGCATGAAATGCAATTTCACTTGATTGGCAATCTTCGGGTTTTTGAAATCGTGAAAGTATTTCGATAGGCTATCGTTGAGAGAAAGTTTTCCTTCTTCGGCCAGTTTAAGAATGGTGTTTGAAACAACTGTTTTGGTTATCGAACCGATGTTAAACAATGTTGCATTCGTAATTTTTTCTTTGGACTGTGTGTCGGCAATGCCATATCCTTTTTGAATCAGAGTATCGCCTTTCACCGACAATAAAACAGCAGCGCCCGGCTCGTTGTCTTTAAATTCATTTCCAAAAAGTTGATCCAAATTTTTCTTTGGATCCATTGAACAACCAAAGGTGATCACCAGCAGAAGTAAAAGCAGTCGTTTCATTCAATCAAGGATTTGCTCCCGATTTACGAAAAAAAATAATACCATGACATGACCAATTTCAACCAGCCTTAACAAGGAAACCTATTTATTCATGTTCGTTTCTTCAAACTGAAAATGATCAACCAATGGACGTTGATTTCAATTTCGTTCGGTAGTTGGAAAGGACACTCGACTTTGTAAGGAAGCCGATGTAATGACCGTTTTCTAGGACAGGTAAATTCCAAGCTCCGGTCTCGTCAAATTTCCGCATCACTGAATCCATATCTTCATCACTGGAAATGATCGCTGGTGGTTTTCGCATCAACTCCACCACGTTCACCGTGTCATACAGTTCGTGCTTGAAAATAATCTCACGTACATCGTCTAAGAAAATCACACCCAGCAAGTTTTTCTCCTGATCAACCACGGGAAAAATATTTCGCCTTGACTTCGCAATTTTATCTACAAGAATTTTCAGTGAATCTGTTGGCAATACGAATTGAAAATCGGTCTCAACCAAATTAGTCGTTCTAATGGTAGTAAGAATATTATGGTCGCGATCGTGCGTAAAAATATTTCCTGTGGCGGCTAGCCTGCGGTTATCCATCGAAAAGGGTTCGAAATGTTTCGATATCGCATAGCTGATGGAAGAGACAATCATCAATGGAATCATCAATGTATATCCGCCCGTAATTTCAGCGATGAGAAATATAGCCGTTAATGGCGCGTGATACAATCCACTCAGAATGCCAGCCATACCTACGATGGTAAAATTGGCTATAGGCAAATTAGTTAGACCGAGTAGATTCAAAAACTTCGCTATAAAAAATCCAGCGTACGCTCCAACAAAAAGAGAGGGGGCAAAATTTCCTCCGTTTCCACCACTGCCAATGGTGATGGCGACTGCCACGGGTTTTATCAACACCACTGCACCCACAAAAAACAAAACAATCCATTCGTTGTCTTGAAAAGGTTGAAGTACACCGCGATGAAATAATTCTTCAGGATGAAGCAACGAAAGCGTCTTTATGCTTTGATAGCCTTCGCCAAAGAGTGATGGAAACACGAGTACCAATCCGCCTAACAAAATTCCGCCTATCGCTGCTTTTGAATACTTTCCCAGATCTGATTTACTAAACGCTCCATCAAGGCGAATAAAAACGCGCGAATGATAAACAGCAATCAGGCCGGTGAATAAACTGAGTAGCAAGTAAAATGGAACGTTGTGATAATTAAATGGCTGTTGCAATTGGAATGACAAAATGATGTCATCCTTCAAAACAATTTTTGAAACTAATGCTCCCGTGGCAGCCGCAATAATCAATGGGGCAAACGCGGAAATACTTATGTCGATCAGCAACACTTCTAAGGCAAACAAAACTCCGGCAATAGGTGCATTAAATGCGGCTGCTATGCCGGCAGAGATACCACAGGCCAACAACAGCGTTCTGTCTTGGTAATTCAAATTGAATGCGCGCGAAAAATTTACACCAAACGCGGCACCGGTAATCACCATGGGCGCTTCGAGTCCGGCTGAGCCACCAAGGCCAACCGTTACTGAACTAGTGAGTAGCTGCGCATACATTTGAACCTTTGGGATGAAGCTTGACTTTTTAGCGATGGAATGAAGTATGTGCGCAATGCCTCGTTCAAGCCGACCTTTTAGAATCTTTTGTGTGATGATCACCGACAACAAAATGCCAATCATCGGCAAACACACATAAAAATAGTTGAAGCTAGTAAAGTTGCTTTCGGTAGCCGAAACATAAATAAAGTGAACGAACGATTTCAGCAGAATGGCAGCCAAGCCCACCAGCATACCCACCATTACACTCGACAAGAGAATGAATTGATTCTTTGTCAGCTTATTTCTAAGCCAGCCTATTAGCATTTTTGGTTTCAGCGTCATGCGATTCAATTGACCAAAAATAAGAACGAAATGATTAATAGACGAGGAAAGTCAATTGATGATTGAACAACAGACTATATCTTCCACTGAAGTCAACGCAGACTCCAGTGGAAGATGAAGGAAAGCGACACTAAAAGAACTACTCTCGTACCAATTGCAAAGAGGATATCTGATCATTCCATTCTGGATTCTGCGATGCCGACCAAGTGCCACGTATCTCGATGGATCTTCCTTGAAAGTTTGAATCCCAGTATGCAATCACTTTATAACCTGAAGGGACTTGCATATTACTTATGCAATCATTCCAATCATCACCCACCCATGGCACATCACCTGAAAATCTTTTCGAAGCACCATCAGGACCGTCACGATAGGTGATTACTTGAACAGGTTCATCAGCAATCAGTCTAAGCGAAGAGATTTGATCATTCCATTCTGGGTTTTGCGAGGCTGACCAAGTACCTTTTATCTCAATCCATCGCCCCTGAAAATTGGAATCCCAATAGGCAATTACTTTAAAACCAGGTGAAACCACCATGTTACTAATGCAGTCGTTCCAATCATCTCCTACCCAAGTAACATCTCCATAAAAAATGCGAGACTCCCCTTCTGGGCCATCACGGTATGTAATAACCTTTTGTGCTATGCTGTTGAGCGATACAAATACGAATAAAGCCACGATAGAATATTTCATATGAGTTGTGTTTAGTGTATCTAAAAATAATTTTTATCATCCATTTTTTCAAGAATGATTACAGACGATACGGAAGTTTCTATCGCAACATCTTCCCCAATTCTCCCCATTCAAACCCCGTTTCTATTCGGTTGTGGTGCAGCGCAGGAGTTTGCGTGGTTATAATCAGCTGCGTTTTGTTGATCACTGTAACATGATGCTGCGGTATTTTTAGTTTGATGCCTTTCACGGCTTTGAACTTCGCCTTTGGAAAATAGTCTTGTACCGATTTCTTCAGCATATTGATGTTGCGCATGTCATACATCAGCATTACCTCTGGTTGATAAGCTGCTATGTTTTGTAATAGTGTAGTCATGCGCTGTTGATAAACGTGTTGCTCGTAACGTGCGCGGCTTTTTAGAAATCCAAAGGCAGGCATATCAAGCCATGCGTAATACCACGCATGGTTGTGCGGACTGGGCAACGGATACAACTGAATCCACGCTTCATATGAAGAAGGAGTGACAAACGAACTCTGTTGATACTTCAGTAAATCCGGAAGTTTTTTATGGCGATAGCCATGCACAAAGGCGATCAGGTTTTTCCAGATGCCGTGCAGAACAGCGTTGCTCCCAAATCGGAAATCAAATAATGAGTTGAACAATTCTGCTCTTGGACCTTCGATTCGCGAGGCGATGTTTTTATACATCTCGCGGATATTGCACAGCGTTGGTTCTTTCGTTTTGCCATGATGATCAAAAAAATAATTGAATCGCTCAGCTACTTCTTCGGGTAAGTCGCCACCGCTATCTTCATAGGCAACAAACCAGATCGGTGCCTGCCATGATCCGTAACCATAAAAATGATCTAGCCAATGCTTGAGTTTTTTTTCTTGAATAAGCTCCATCGCAACGCTAACTTACTCAACAAACATCGAAGTTAACGTTCCTGCCATGCCAAGAACAAGGCCAATAATTGCGCCTTTGGTCGGAATTTCTTTAAACATAGAATAAGCAACAATCGGCTCTACCACTAAAATGGAACCAATCGAAATGGCCACCACAATCCAGATGTTGTCAAAAGATTTGTAACCGAGCATATAACCTCCTAATAATGCAGCACCTGCAAGCGTCATGATTACAAATGAAATCCAAAATACCTGTTGGGTGCTCTTGGCTTGCAGCTGATGTGCCGAGTACAGTTCAGCATAGATGGCAAGAATTTCACCTACCGCTATAAGCGCAATGGATATCAATTTCGTGATAGTCATCTTCTTCTTTTTTGTTGAAAAGTTAAATCATTTTCTAACATGCCTCGCATTGATTTTGCTTTTCATCGGCAGCATGCCTTCAAAAAAATTGGGTGTTAAATTAAGCTGAAGCCAGTGGGAGGCGTAATGTAAAAACACACCCAACACCTTCTTTGCTCTCAATGGTGAGCGAACCTTTCATGGCATCGGCATAGGATTTGGCAATGTACAGTCCTAATCCTTTGCCGGCCACGTGAAAATGAAAGCGAGTGTAAAAATCAAAAAGCTTGGGATGATGTTTTTCGTCTAGGCCTAAACCGTTGTCGGCTATGCTTAACAAAAAATATCCGTCTTCAATTTTCGTTTCTATCTTGATCTGTAAAGGCCTCCGCTCATCGCGATATTTTATTGCATTATCCAGTAATGCGTAAATGATAAATTGAAAGTAAGGTTTAATCGTGTTGATGTTACCATTGGCGTAATAGTGCTCTTCCAAGGTTGCACCCGAATGGGATATCTGCTGCTCCAGTTTTAGTTTCGCAATGGCCACTTGTTGTTCTATATTAACATCGCTAAGTGGAGGTTGTTCATCTTGCAATTGCAGAATAAGATTAAGATCCTTCACTACCACATCTAATTCATTGGCAGCGGTTTTCAAATGACATAGCACCTGATTTTCATTTTCGCTTGGGCTTGACTTAAGCAAGTTGCTCAACCCAAGTATGCGGGCTACGGGTGCACGCAAATTATGTGCTGACAGATGAGCAAACTTTTCTAACTGCTGGTTGTAGTCAATGATTTCGCGGGTTCGCTTTTCAACCTCCTTTTGTAACGTCTGATTGTTTTCTAAAATCTCTTTGTTTTGAAGTTCAATTAAATCGTTTGCCTTCTTCAATGCTTCATTGATTTCTTTTAACTCTTCATCTTGCTCAGAAATCGCTTGGTATTGTTCCGTTAACTCGTGTCTTTGTTTCTGCAATAGGCGGTTCTGTTTTCTGAATTTCCGAAAAGCAACAAAGGCAAAAAGGGCGATCACGAAAATAGTACCCGTAACTCCGGCAAACGAATTGATGATGCGTCTATGGCGTTCGTCTGAAGCAATTTTCTCCAACTTATTTTTCTCCAATTCATTTTTAATTTGCTCTTGCTTCAAATTAAAATCGGCCAACATGGAATTCCGTTTGACCTTGTCTGAAACAATGCTGTCTTGAATTTTCTGTCTATATTTTGAATGATCGAAGGCATCTTTGTACATCCCCAATTGGTAGGCCGCCTGGCTGTAATAGTCAAGCGCTTTCAATAAGATGTTTGTATTATCGGCTTGCTTACTAAGTGATATAGCCAGAGATGCATGTTGAACGGCCTTCGCTGGTTGAGTGGACGTGAGGTAATAAAATGCATAGGAGTTGTGGTGATCCGCTAAACGATCTTTGAATCCCAATTCATTGCAAATGGCTTCTCCCTTCACTAAAAATTCTTTAGCCGAATCTAACTTGTGGGTCTCCGTATAAATCGTTGCTAAACTGCTGTACACTAAGGTCAGTCCACGTTTATCTCCTGCTGCTTCTACCACTTGAAGTGCTTTCTTAAAATCAATCAGCGCCTGATTGAACTTCCGTAAAGCCTGATGCGCTTGACCGAGGTTGGTAAGCGATCTGCCCATGCCCGGTTCATCGTTCAGCTTTCGTTGTAGATCATAAGCTTGTTGGTAGTACTCCAGTGCTTTTTCGAAATCATGGATATCGAAATAGATTACGCCCATGTTATTCAGCAACGTGCCCACTCCTTGTAGGTCATTGATTTTCTTCTTCACGTTGAGCGCACCCGAAAAATAGCCCATGGCTTTTTCATAGTCTCCTTCATTTCTATAGATAGCGCCAAGTGCTGTTTTGCTATCACCAATTCCTTTAAGGTCGTTGGTTTGCTCTGCAATGGCATTGGCTTGCTCCAGTAATTCAACCGCCTTTTTATGATCGCCTTTAAATAAAAAGGGTATCGCTTCGCAGCGAAGCGCCCTGCCATAGCCTTTACTAAATTGAATTTTAGTGGCGAGACTCTTTGCTACTTGAGCATATTTAGCAGTAGAATCAAGATTTTTATTATAGAATTGATAAGCCAACTCACAGTACGCAAGTGTACGCGTAGTATCGGCAGCGGTAGAATGAATTAGTGTACGGAGGCTATCCAATTTCACCTGCGCATGAACGATGCCGTTCAAACTAAAAAGCAGAAAAACTACCTTATAAATAGGTGAGGTACGCGTATGCAAATCAGAAATGCCCAGGGAGATTAATCTTAAAATTGCGGGCGAAACTAGGGCAATCAGTCTACTTAACCAAACCAGAGCATACACATATGTATGTGAGGCGACATTTGCGCGTGTTTAATTTTCCTTTCTTGGCTGAAGCTTGCGGTCACTGTTCTACCCTATTCCATTCAAAATGCTATAGCAAACTCCGCCAGCCACAATCAAATAAACCACAGCCAGTATGTAAAACATTTTAGAATTAACGGCATTTATTTTTCTTCGGCTAAATCCCATACTTATGAAAAGTATGGGTGGCCCAAACATCAACGCAAGTAACAAGAGTATAATCATCATACCGCAAGCTTTTCTTGAAGTTCTTGTAAATATACTTTTTTATGATCGCGATAAAACAAATTCATCGTTTCAAAAGGAATGATTTTATAATCTTTATTCACTATGTGCACGCATGATTTTTTGATGGCACGAACATCAAAATTGTAAGCATCGATAAATTGCATGATGATCACGCGAAAAAGATTATCATAACTTAACGATGGCGCACTGACATTGGGCAGACAGCACAGTAGCGAATGCAATTTTTCGGTAGCCCCTTCTACTGAGTTACCTGTACTAAACAGATTAATCATCTTAGCATGCAACTGTTGATCTTGTTCATAGACAATCGTGTTTCTGCTGTTATCCAACAAATCGGCCGGGTTAATGTAGCGCGTTAATGGGATCACTTCCGTACCCAATTTCAATGCATAACCCATTACCAATGCATCAGGATTACAAGGCACCGGTATCAAGTCATCGCTTTTAAACAGATTTGTCTGTTCTATAATTTTCCTACGCACTTCCGTAAGAGTTATTCGGTCGGTAGCGCTATTGAAGTTTTGCAATCGACCTGCCTGCTGTGTAGGTTGAAGAGTGACACCTCGAACACACTGCTGTTTGAGCGCAAACTCAATCACTTCTCCAATGGTATGGTCGTTTAAATTTTTCTGAATCGTGACAACCAAAGTAGTTGAGAGGTTTAGTTTATTTAAGTGCTCCAATGCCTGCTGGCGTATCGAAACCAAGTTTCCACCGCGCATCGTTTCGAGTACTTCCTTCTGCAACGAATCGAACTGCAAATAAATTTCAAAGCCCGGTGTATACGTTGACAACCTCTTAGCAAATTCAAAATCTTTCGCGATCGTGATGCCATTGGTATTCACCATGAGATGTTTAATCGGCAATGATTTTGCATAATCCAGTATTTCAAAAAATTGCGGATGAATGGTTGGCTCACCTCCGCTGATTTGCACCACATCGGGTTCGCGTTCGTTTTCAACAATGGTATCCAACATTTTTTTTACTTCATCGAGCGTACGATGATTGCCGTAGGTTGGTGACGACCCCGCATAACACGTTGGGCAGGTTAAGTTGCATCGATCGGTAATCTCTACCACTGTTAGACAAGAGTGTTGTTCATGATCAGCACACAAACCACAATCATAAGGACAACCATAATGCGTCTTGGTATTGAATTTATAAGGTGTCTCCGAGGGTTTGTTGTAGTTGCGAATATTTTTGTAATAAGCCACGTCATCGGCTATCAGCACTTTTGAGTTGCCATGCTCTGGGCATCGCTTCAACATATAAACACAGTCATCTTCAAAAACTATTTTGGCATCTACCCGCTGTAAGCACTCAGGACATAAGCTTAAGGTAAAGTCGTAGTACGTGTATTTTCTAGTTGGCATTTTTAAAGATAAGAATAAACAACTTTCGATAATAGAGTAAACAACCAATGCACAACCATTGAATGGTGCTTAGGCCGAGAATAAAAAAAGCATTCGGCTTCAAAAACTCGATGCAGAAACGAAAAGAAAAATAGAGCACCATGAACAACTGAAAAAGCTGGCCGCTTTTCAATTTATTTTGAACGTACAAATAGCGCAAGAAAAAAAATAAAGCCGCGATAAAAAATAATTCATAAAGAGCAAGAGGATGGCGGATACGTCCATCACCCAAATCAATGCCCATAAAAAAATGGGTCTGTTTTCCATAGGTAAACTCGGTGGTGCCTGAAAGAAAACAACCGATTCTTCCAATAAATATTCCTACCACTATTGGCAGCGTAAATAAATCGCCTGAAGATTGATTTTCATGAATGATACGTTTGGCAATCTCCACGCCCATGAGTCCACCAAACAAACCACCCATAATGGTTTTGACGTTGAAGAGATACAGAAGCCCTTCCACCGAAAAATCGAGGAAAGGATTTTCTAAAAAGCCCATTACTCTTGAACCAATGAAAGCCCCGATGGCTGCTCCTAGTATTATCGACAAGCGATTGCTTTTTGAAATTGAATCCTCTCGTTGATTTCTCAAAAACAAATAATACCGGTACGCTACAAAAAAAGCGGTGTACTCAAGAACCAAGTGAACATTTATGTGTACACCGAATAGCTGGGGCTGAAATGGAATGGTCAAACGTTAATTTTGTTTCTCCTAAAATATTGCATTGGTGGACGAATCCCTAATTAACTTTACCCCAAAGCTTGCGCGCTTGCTCAATCCAATCTTCTGATGGATTTGCTTTTACTTTGGGCGGTATTCCTGTCATTTCATATTGAACACGTGCCGGCACACGATGCGTGCCACTGTTGAGCAAAAACCCCGAGGGCGTACGCACGGTCATGATGTTGCCAAAGGCGATGTAGCCTCCCGAGTTTTCACCGAAGGTAAGCACCTTGTTACTATGCAAGCCTTGTAATATAAGTCCCTCGGCTGAGCTAGCCGACTGACGGTTGTACATCAAAATAATACGTTTGGGTTTGGCCACCGCTATGTTGATGTATTTTCCTGGATTGCCTGCCGATACAAACGTACCGGGCTTTCCTTTTTTCAACAGCTTAAGAACATGTTGATAATGTCTAGCTATTCCTTTGCCATAGGCCTTCGGGTCTTTCTTCACCTTGGCCAATATTTCCTGGTAGCGTTTGATGATTTCAGAAGAAGAAAAATATTCCCAGTGGTCTAATTGAAAAGGTTGGGTGTACATCAAATGAGCAAGCTCGCGCCAACACATATCGCTGCCACCTCCATTGCTGCGTACATCAATAATCAAATTAGGGCGCTGTTTGAGTTGAGGCATGATGGCTTTATACGCAGAGTCAAATTTGCCTCGAAGTGCGCCATCAAATGTTCCGATGTAAACGTAATTGGTGCTGTCGTCCAGGTTTTGAAAAACAAACCAATCTCTTCGCATGGGCATGCTGTAATCGATGGTGGTTCCTCCACCCTGCTCTCGCGGAAAAATTTTGATAGCGGCAAATAGCGCAGTTACCGGATTGGTGTTCGCAAATGTTCCGGCATTCACCGAGTGGTTACGCATGTAGAGCAGTGATTGATACGATGTATCCGAAAGCTGCTTTATCTCCATCTTCACCTGACCTTTCTCCCAGAGAGGTGTTTTACTTTTCAATACGATACCATAATAATCGCGCAGTGCCGTTTTGTTTTTCATCACTGCTATGCGATAGTTAGCTTCATCATAGACGCCTTCAATCGGGTCGGTGCTAGTTGCGAGGTATGCATAGATGGCTGATGAATCCATCGGCACACGCTCACAATCTTTAAACACTGCGCTCTGCTTAAATTTTTCAACCGTCTCTGCATCCTTTTCATTTACCGCGGGCGACTGCGACCCAATGACCATACTCAAATGATGATCTCTAAAAAAAGAAGTGTATTGTTTTAACAACTGCAAACATTGAATGTGATTCAGTGGCTGGTTGACTTGCTTTGCCAACGATGATTTCAATTGATCGTAAGCAGTCCTGTTCGATGTTTTGACATTCGACTCAAAACCTGAATAGTGGTTTTCAAGATAGTTGGTGACAAACGCAAAGTCATCGGCACAGTGGCAATCATTTGTAGGGCTTTGGGCTTGCGAAAGAAATGAAAGACAAAGAACAAAAAGAAGAACGACACTAGAACGAATCATGATAAAAGATTTAGGGCATCTAAATTTAAATTATTATTCACTCGGGAAGATATTAACGTTGAATATTAATCCTAAGAACTTCGGCTTTTACGCAAGAACCAACGACTTAGTTTCATGCGCCAACATCACGTCCAAAAATCCTTTTTGCACTTGTCGAGCGACTTCTCGTGTCGGGGTCGTATTAACTTTGTTAAAAGGCTACACCGCAAAGCTCATCACTTAAAAAGATATTCATTCCCTTCTCACACTAGGCACTAATTATTTCGTAGCCCTCTTATCAATTCCAGAAAGCCATATTCATCTTCCGTTACATTTGGCAACTGCTTCTCCATCCGATGTATAATTTGATCCACGTTAACCATGTACTGCATTGAGATTGATTCAATTGCTTCACCGTTCCTCAACAGGATCAGATTAATTTCAAGCTCGCTGAATATTCTTACCTCAGCGGAAACCTTAAAACTATGAATGTCTTCAAGCCAGAATTCCTTGCTCTGTCTGGTCAATACGTTTTTGATTTTAATTTTATTGTCGTCCAATTTCAAGGTCAGCACTTTGGGTAGTTCAACGATAATGAAAAAAAATACGGCAAAGAATGCCAAGTTTACTAGAAAAGCTTGTGTCAACACATTCAGTATCTTCCAATCCGTCAACCATTCAATGACCAATACACAATTCAGTCCAGCCACCAAGATTAAGTAGAGTACCATGGATGCGAACCTAATTGGGTTCAGTTTACTTCGCGTTATTGTTGATCGGGACAAATCCATACGCCACAGTGTATTTCCATTTTTTAAACTAACTTCAACTACTGACCTAATTCTTCTTCGGCTACTTTATCAAAGATAACAAACGGGTTTTCTTTTGAAGAGAGAATACGGGAATTTTCCCGTATTGTACATAATGTAATTTAGATTGATCTTCGTTGGGAAGTTGCAAGTCCAATGACTAGCAACAAGTAAATGACTGGAGCGTTGCTGGTCACGCGGCACAGCACAACAAAAAGAATAAACCTGCCACTGCTTATGCACTCACGTTATCTGCAATGCCATGGGACAGTGCTAACATCAACCGAAAGTGATAAAATTAAAATATAAACTATGAGCTTAAAAATTCTTCTAGATGACCAGATAGACAAACTCTTTTCCGACAATCCGGAGTTGAGAACGGTGAAGAAAAACAAATTTGAAATTGCAGTTGCATCCTTTTCAAATGTTAAGTTTTTAAACGGACTAGAGTTTGATGATTTAATTGATGGTATTATGGGAGAAGGCGGAGACGAAGGAATTGATTTATGTTATGTTTTTTGCAATGGAACTTTAGTGAAGGACGAAAATCATCCGATAAAAAATGACAGTAGTATAAAAGTGAAATTTTTTCAAGTTAAAAAGGAAGATGGTTTTTCAACCGATGGGTTTAGAAAACTTAAAGAAGGCATAGAAGAAATATTTAACCTTGAAATTGATTTAGATAAACTTCAAACGATTGGGGCAAACGAAGACATTTTAGAAACTGCCGACTTGATTAGGAAAATTTTTAGAAAAGCACGAGTTGAAAGAGCAAAATTTATATGTGAAGTTTATTATGTTACTGCTTCCCCAGACCTAAATATTTCAGAAAAAATAAAGCATTTAGAAGGCGAGTTAAAAGCAAACTCGTTACTTGTTCCCTACGAGTTCGATTATTGGGGAGCCCAAAAACTTCTTGACCTCAACACAAAGACAGACGAACAAATAGAAATCAAGTTTGACTCGCAACCATTAAATATCTCTGAAAAAAATATTGACACAACAGGTTTTGCAGGCTTTGTAAATGGTAATGAATTGATGAAGGCCTTGATTGATTTAGATGGTAATTTTAAAAGCCATCTGACAGAAGGCAATGTTAGATACTTTCTGGGCGAAGACAAGAAAATCAATTCATCAATTATTGATACTGCAATTGATGAAACAAAAGCATCTAATTTTTGGGCAATGAACAATGGGCTTACGATAATTGGTGAATCTATTGCACCTTTAGATGCCAAAGGTTATAGTATCTCAAACCCTCAAATTGTGAATGGCTGCCAGACTATTCACTGTTTATATTCTGCCTACACTTATAAGAGCAAAAACAAATTACCTGATACGCTCAAAGTTTTTGTCAAAATTGTTAAGACCGAAAATCCCGACACGCAAACAGACATTATTAGTGCAACTAATTCGCAGAATCAAGTTAAGTCAGCAAGTTTAAAAGCGAACGATAATATTCAAAGAAACATTGAATCGCATTTGAAAGATGTAGGAATTTTTTATGAAAGGAGAGATAACTTTTACAAAAGACAAGGACTTACAGGAAACAAAGTTATTGGGCTTTTAAAAATGGCTCAAATAATACACACAGTTGTAAACAAAGAAGCGATCACGGCAGTCAACGATACAACAACATTATTTGATACTGAAACAAAATACAACTCCATCTTTAATGATAAAGCAGACTTTGACCTTTACAAATTTTCAACTCTACTCTATCAGAAAATATGGACATTGAAAAATTCAGACATTAGGGCAAACGATTATGGAAGTCAGCAAAGAGATTTAATTTCAAAAGGCGGCTTTGTATTTCTGCACATCATGAGTTCACTGCTATTTTCTAAAGCAGAATTTAACGACCGAGAAAAAATCAAAACTCAAAATTTTATTGGGAACATTAATATTGAAACGCCTCTACGAAAGAATGAATTTAGCAAGAGAAAAAAATGGCTCTTGGAGAAAATTGAAGATGCAACTTTGATAGAGGGCTATTATGAAATTGCAAAAACAATTTTTTCTGCTGCTGCAATTGCATATGCTAATAACACAGGCAAGACGCAGAGCAGCTTATTCAAAAGCAGAAATTTTGACAAGGACTTTTTACGACCTGAAATTGAGAGATATTTAAGACCAGCAGTTGAAGAAGTTGTTGCAGAGTAAACCCCCCAGTTAGCGCGCGTTTATATCGCGTGCTTTTCCAATCTCCGTGATCAAACAAAACTTTCATTACTTTTAATCAATGCACCATCTATCTTATTTACTAATAGTAGTTTTGCTAACGATCGTCTCTTGTGGGCAAAGAGAACATCGAGTGAGTTCTTCCTTACCTAAAGAAGACAGTGGGGTCGTTAAAAAAGATTCACAGCAGACTAGTGAAATTCACCCGTACTCTTATACCGAGGATAGCACAAGACAGGCCAATGCATTGATTGAAGCTTTAGCCATAGCGAAACAAAATAGTAACCAAGAGCAATTTCATAAAGCGTACGATCAACAAATAGATGGATTACCTGCAGTGAAGGTCGATATTACCATCGGCTACCTGTTCTCTAAAACACACAAGCATCTGCTACTACGAAGAACAAGCCACTTCGCAGTTAATTTGGATCTCTATATAATAAAAGGTGATAAATTGGAATCAGTGGTTAATCATGAAGAACCATGGTATGCCTACGAAGGTGATACCATTCAAGATGTAAATGGGGATGATCAAAAAGATTTTTTAGTAAAGTGGTATCCAGCTTCTGGTTGTTGTTTGCGTCATATGTACAATGTTTTTTTGAACGTTGACAATAGCGGAACATTTTCTAACTACATTGAATTTATCAACCCAACATTTTCTCCGGGCGAGAAAATTGTACGGGGAATAACCTACGGTCATCCAGGGGAGGCAAGCCTTTACAAATGCCAATGGAATGGCTTGAAGCTGGATACAATCGAATTCATTTTTCACGACCCTACCAACAAAGACCTATTGATTAAAAATAAAAAAGACTCATACCTCTATAAAGGGGAAGATGGCGTGAAACTTAAAGAGGTACCAAAGGAATACCTCATTATTAGAGGGTATGATTGGTTTGTAGGCTTTTAAAAGGTATTTGATGGAATTCAGGTTGTCTCATTAAAATGGAATCACTTTACATCCGTAGCCTGTAAGTTACTTTCCTGAGGAAATCAAGTGACATCCGTAGCTTGTCGATTGACAAAGACAGGGAATCACTTGTCATCCGTAGCTTGTAAGTTACTTTCCCGAGGAAATCAACTGACAACCGTAGCGTGTCAGATGTTTTTGTGAGGGAATCAATTGACAACCGTAGCTTGTAAGATATTTTCCTGAGGAAATCAATTGACAGCCGTAGCTTATCAGATGTTTTCGTGAGGGAATCAGTTGACAACCGTAGCTTGTAAGATATTTTCGTGAGGAAATCAATTGACATCCGTAGCTTGTTAGATGTTTTCGTGAGGAAATCAGTTGACATCCGTAGCTTGTAAGTTGACAAAGTCAGGGAATCACTTTACATCCGTAGCTTGTAAGTTACTTTCCCGAGGAAATCAATTGACTTCCGTAGCTTGTCAATTGACAAAGTCAGGGAATCACTTTACATCCGTAGCTTGTAAGTTACTTTCCCGAGGAAATCAAGTGACATCCGTAGCTTGTAAGTTACTTTCCCAAGGAAATCAACTGACAACCGCAGGATGTCACTTGACAAGGTCCGCCCGCGTAGCGCCCCCTCTGCAACGAGTACTTCCCCCATCTTCTCAATGGCAATATGTACCCCTGGTACAACCAATTTAATCCAATTTATGATTTAAGTCACCTGTTGTTGTACGTATCCTACGTACATTTCTAATGTGGCTCTAATCTACCAACCTACCCAAGAAGTTTTTACTATGCTTTATGGCTTAGGATATCGCTATTTAGTATTCAATGAATCGACCCTCACAGGCTTTGCACTAAAAAATCCAGTACCCGCTGAAAAATTAGAGATTCTAGAATTACATCAATTTAAAATCGAGTCCATACGTCCACAGGATGTTCTAAACCTTTCTATTAAAACGATCGAAGTACCTGACAACATCGTTTAATACTTATTGTCTTCTCGATCAGTAACTGAGCGGCACAAGGACTAATCTTTTAGTAAGTAAACTGATTTCACACTTGGGGATGGCGGAACACTCACCTTCCCGCGCTCAGCCCGTCCGCCATGACAACTAAATTAGTAGATGAGACTTCGATCTATCTTGTTTGCAACTGCCATTTCTAAGCAGAATCACATACAAGCGTAGGTTATAAGATGTGGTCAATGAGTAGCCGATTTTAGGATTGGCCATCACTTTTCCAGTCGTCCGGTAAATACCTCCGCTTTACTATTGAAGGGATTGCCGGAAGATCTTCGGAAAGAAACAAGCTGCCCCACATGCCATACACAATCTTCGATGGGACCGTTGATCATGTTCCAGAACGGGTACGTAATGGTTTGTGTGTTGCTCATAAAAATGAAATTGTATTCTTTCATCTGCTGCTCGGTGCAGGTGCGCAGGTTTTCAGCTGCTGTCCAGAAGTTGCGAAGTGTCACGCTGCGCATCTCGGCAAAGGGCAACTTCTTGTTCTGGCCGGGCACGTTGGCAGTTTTGGTGGTGGCATGTAGAATGAGAATTGACATTTCATAAATGTGTGTTACGGTTTCTTCTGCGGTGCGTGCTTCAGCAGAAGGTTTGAAGGCAAGGTCTTGCGAGCGCAATCCTTCGGTAGCCCAATGGTAGCGGAAGCCGAGCCCATCGATCATGCGTGCAGCCACTGTGCCGGCACTGAAGCTTTTCGGATCGGGCGGGATTTCCGCATACGGCAAATTTTTGTCTTGCGCACAAACCACCCCGGTGACGAGGGTGAACAGAAATACAAGTAGTTTCATAAAAGCGTATTTACTACCAAATTAGAAAAATTGGTGCAAGTGCCGATGGATTGTGCGAGTGCCCAGCCTTCGTTACACTATGGCTGGCAGGCGATATCCCCTAATAAGTAACAACGTCATTGCGAGGGTGTCTCACCCGAAGCAATCTCCAATAAATAAACTGTCATGTTGAGCATGTCGAAACATGACCTAGAGTACATAGTTAGTCAGTCTTCGACATGCTCAGACTGACAAGCTTCACTCAACGAGACTGGCGCCAGGCACCAATCCACTGCAGGTGCTCGCAGTGACGTGTAACTAAAAATAAGAAGTAAGACGTCATCGCAAGGGTGCCTCACCCAAAGCAATCTCCAATAAATAAACTGTCATGTTGAGCATGTCGAAACATGACCTAGAGTACATAGTTAGTCAGTCTTCGACATGCTCAGACTGACAAGCTTCACTCAAGGAGACTGCTTCGCGCCATCTCACTTCCCTTCGCTGGTGCTCGCAGTGACGTGTAAACTAAATTATTAGAATCAATGGTAGCACCTTCGTTTACCAAACAACGATGCGTTCCTTTTCGGGCTTAAACATTTTATCTCCTGGCTGCACATTGAAAGCATTGTAAAAAGGAGTAAAGTTCATAAGCGGTCCGTTCACTCGCCATCTGGCCGGTGAGTGTGAATTGGTATTGACATACATGCGCAAAAACTCATCTGTTGTTTTCACCCGCCATATCCTTGCCAGCGAGATGAAGAACC
The DNA here is from genome assembly GCA_003541895.1 of Cytophagales bacterium. Lineage (GTDB taxonomy): Bacteria > Bacteroidota > Bacteroidia > Cytophagales > Cyclobacteriaceae > ELB16-189. Next base: position 26,190 of record DPLR01000629.1, read on the forward strand.
GTTGATCGGGCGTAAAGCCATCCAGTTTTGTTGTGTCCTTCCCTTGCTCAGTCATTTTGAAGGCATCGTAGGCGATGGCCACACCGGCAATGTCGGCCGTATTTTCACCCACCGTCAATGCTCCTTTTATATGCATAGCGTCTAGCACGGTGAATGAATTGTATTGATCAATCACCTGTTGCGTTTTTGCCTTGAACTTTTCATAGTCGGTCTTCGTCCACCAGTTGCTTACGTTGCCGACTTTATCATACTGTGCTCCTTGGTCGTCAAACGAGTGTGTGATCTCGTGACCAATCACCATACCGATACCTCCATAATTAAGTGCATCATCGGCATACAAATCAAAATAAGGTGACTGCAAAATGCCTGCAGGAAAAACAATTTCGTTCATGGAAGGATTGTTGTAGGCTGTAACCGTGGGTGGCGTAGTAAACCATTCCGTGCGGTCAACGGTCATCCCTACTTTTGCAAGGCTATAGAGATAGTCATTCTTATTGGCTGCCAAACGGTTTTCAAAGTAGGCATCGCGCTTCACTTCCACATTCGAGTAGTCTCTCCACTTATCGGGATAACCAATTTTCTCCGTGAAGGCAGAGAGTTTTTCCTTCGCCTTTGCTTTGGTAGAGTCGCTCATCCACTCCAGTTTGTTGATGCGTGCTTCAAAAGCTTTTTCAAGATTGTCGACCAATACTGCCATCCGTTTTTTGGCATCTTCAGGAAAATATTTTTTTACATAAAGCTGGGCCAACGCATGCCCCAGCGAGCGATCAACCGCCTGTGTCATTTCTTCCGCGCGCTTTTTCTTGGCGGTCTGCCCAGTAAGGATTTTTGTATACACAAAAGTGGCATCAGCAAAAGGCTGGCTCAGATAATTGGCATAGCTGGTAAGTGCATTCGCTTTTAAGTAAATTCTCCAGTCAGCGATAGAGACTGATTTCAACAGTGCATTCAGTTTATCATAGTAAGCGGGTTGACTCACGTTGACGGAATCTACTTTTGCTCCGAGGTCATTCAACAAAGTTGTCCAGTTAATATTGACGTGCTTTTTAGCAAGTGCAGCAACGGCCATTTTGTTGTAGTTTGCCTTCACATCCCTGAGTTCGATATTGGTGCGGTGTGAAGAGGCCAATTGCTTTTCAATACCATAGGCGATGGCTGCATTTTTTTCGGCTGTGCCTGCATCGGTGCCGGTTAATTCAAACAACTGGGTAAGATACTTTCTGTACGCATTTTGTATTTTCAATGTGGATGAATCCGTTTTGAAATAATAATCCCGTTCGGGCAAACCAATGCCTGTTTGATAAAACTGGGCAATGTTGATGGTACTGTGTTTGTCATCAGGTGCCACATAAAATCCAATGATAGAACCGTCACCGTTTTTTTGTTCTTCCACTACCACCTTCAACAACAAAGAAACATCGGTGATGGCATCCATACGTGCAAGTATGGGTTTGATAGGCTCATACCCGCGCTTGTCGATCGCTGCTGTGTCCATTCCAGACGCATAAAAATCTCCTACTTTCTGGGCAATGCTTCCCGCAGGATTATTGCTTTGCGAAAGGCTGTCGAGGATGGCACGAAGGCGGATGCGCTGAGGGTAATTCAGAAAAGAATAGGAACCTACTCCGGTTTGCCCCGCGGGTATTTTAGCGGAATCATACCAGATGCTATTGACATACATAAAAAAATCATCGCCCGGTTTTTTGGAAGTATCTATTCCGGTGAGGGCTACGCGATTGGATTTCTTTTCAGAAGCCGGACTGCAGGCGGCCAACAACGCGACTGGCAGAGTAGATCGGAAGAGCGTCGTGTCGGGGAA
>DPLR01000373.1 GCA_003541895.1 Cytophagales bacterium
TTCATCCCGTTAAATCACGGGATGAAATGCTTCTCAATAAAATCAAAACAATTAGAGGTGGTAAGTATGAATGTGAATTGTACTAAAAAAGCGAATTTTATTACCTGTTTTTTTAAGGGTTCGGGGAGCGGTTGCAAAAATGTTGCAACCACTGTAAGTGTTGAAATCTAACGTGTTGCGCAGGAGCAATTTTGCGTTTGCTCAGTATTTGCACGCTTGCGTTGCACTGAGTAGCGGAAACGCCTTAAAATACTGCGCTAAGAGAGTCGTAAAAAAAGACCCTAACTTATTGGTTTAGAGTCTTTTGTGGAGCGTATAACTTCCAACCCCACAACACCACAAGCATTATAATTCAATCACTTACACCATTTACCCAAATAATAGGGTTACGAAATGGCTAATTTTGCTCATCAAAATAGCAAAGAACATCTTGCTGAAACAAATATAATAAATCGCTTCCAGACCCTCAAGAGATGGTACTCTTTAAGCGTTCAATTTCCACTGGAAGCCAACTTAATAAAACATCAGACCTTCAAAACCCTATTAATGCTTCTTCGCAAGCGAAGATAGATTCACTGGTTTATGTGTTTGTGTTATGATTTGTAGCCTTCCAGACATCTCCTGACCGCTTGTTTGTTCCATCTACACATCCATGTGACTATTTTACCAAATCTGTTCAACTTTTTGGAATTTTTATAGCACTCTGGAAATTTTGTAAAATTTCTGTCAGTCAGGATTTTGGAAGGATTTCACTGCTGGCTGGATTTTTAATTAAAAAGTATTTATAATCAGTGACCTTATTTAATACAAAAAACAAGTGATAACTCTGACCTCCTCCCAAAAAACCGGACCATTATAAATTAGAGTTTTCGGGCAATTGTTGTAAATTTAAGAACAATAGTTGTCATGAAGAAATCGAAGTTTACAGAATCGCAAATTGTATTTGCATTGAAGCAGGCCGAAACGGGCACCTCCGTTGAAGAGGTTTGCAGAAAAATGGGCATCAGTGAAGCTGCTTTTTACAATTGGAAGAAAAAATTTGGGGGCTTGGGTATTTCTGAACTTAGAAAGCTTAGGCAACTAGAAGAAGAAAACCAGCAATTAAAAAAACTTGTTGCGGACCTTAGCCTGGATAAACAAATGTTGCAAGATGTTTTAAAAAAAAAGCTTTGAGACCAACCCATTTAAGGGGGTTGGCTCAAAGTTTATTAGATGACTATCGTATTCCTGTTCGAAGAGCATGTATGGTTGTGTTATTACACAGATCTGTTTGGTATTACAAATCGAATAAGCGTGATGATTCATTATTAAGAATGAGAATGAAAGAGATAGCGCATACCAGGGTCAGATATGGGTGTTGGCGTATTTTTACACTTCTGCGAAGAGAAGGATGGCGTGATAATCATAAACGTGTTCATAGACTTTACTGCCTTGAAGGATTGAACTTAAGAACAAACCGGAAGAAACGTATCAGATCAGGTTCACACCGATTAGAGCGACCAGATCTAATATCTATAAATCAATGCTGGAGTATGGATTTTGTCTCAGATCAGCTGTTTAATGGTAAGAAATTCCGGGCCTTAACTATAGTTGATAATTTTAGTCGAAAATGCCATGCAATTTATGTTGGCCAGTCTATCAAAGGACAAGATGTTGTTTCAGTAATGGAAAGAATTAAGGTTTATCAATCAATCGTACCACAAAGAATACAGGTTGATAATGGTAGTGAATTTATTTCCAAAGATTTTGATAAGTGGGCATATGAAAATGGTGTAACTTTGGATTATTCAAGACCAGGTAAACCAACTGATAATCCGTTTATTGAATCATTTAATGGAAGCTTTCGCGATGAATGTTTAAATGTGAACTGGTTCTTATCATTGGAAGATGCTTTTAATAAAATTGAAGCCTGGAGACAAGAATATAATAGTTATCGACCTCATAGATCTTTAAATGGAAAAACCCCAAATGAAACAGAAAGTTTGTATAAATATCAGCCCGAATTCTCTACTTTAGAGTGGTCCTAAAAATGGGGAAGCGTCAAATAGTAGATTATACTCTAATTTTAACCGGACCTACTTCGGGGAAGCCGACAGTGCCATTTCATGGAAGAATGAGTTAGCTGCAGGTGCCATCTTTATCCTTTGGTTTCTTGGGATGTGTTATGAGAATTTTTTTCTATGCACAAGTGATTGTGGTGCTGGAACTGCTATGGGTATCCCGTTACTCATCCTAAGCATTTTTTTCATTGTTTATGGAATAAAGAAAAAAAGGCAAAAGTCGGGTGTCAATCCATGATGAATGGTTCAATTACACCAGTAAATGCGTTTTAACTTCCATTTGGAGCATTTGTGTTTTACAAAACATTAATATACAAACATATAACTGTCCTGTTGCCGCATCAAATCTCTTCAGATATAGCCATAAAATAAAATGTGGTGAATTAGGTTCATATCTTTAAACCTGATACACCATTTGCAAATATCTGACCCCCACTTGACTTTAGTATCAGGATAGCGTAACTTTATGTTCTGTAGTGTAAATACTCAAATGTCAGAGAGTCCAAATAAGCTGATCAGGTTCTCGCAAGAGCTAAAGAGACGGAAAGTCGTCAGTGTGGTGACCACCTATGCTGCTACTTCTTATATCATTATTGAAGTAACCAATAATCTTGTTGAACCGTTAAGTCTGCCAGCATGGATTGCTAAATTGGTAATATTATTGCTTGGGGCAGGACTCCCGGT
>DPLR01000133.1 GCA_003541895.1 Cytophagales bacterium
AAAAGTGCGCGTCATTGTTGGGCAAACGGCTGTGGGTAAAACTGCGGCTGCGATTACAGTTGCTCAAAAACTCAACACCGAAATTATCTCTACCGATTCGCGTCAGGTTTTTAAAGAGCTTAACATCGGCACAGCGAAGCCAACGGAAGACGAACTCAAAAAAATAAAACATCATTTCATTGGCGACAAATCCATTCATGAAAATTACGATGCAGGTCAGTACGGTCGTGAGGCGCTAGAACTAATTCATTCACTTTTCAAAAAATACGATTGGCTGGTGATGGTGGGTGGTTCGGGTTTGTACATCAAGGCAGTGCTTGAAGGTTTTGATGACATGCCTGATGTGCCCGATGAAGTTCGCTTGGAAATACTGAAAGAATACAAAACAAAAGGCTTGCCCTGGCTTCAGCAGCAGGTGGAAGAAGCCGATCCTGATTTCTTTGAATCGGTTGACAAACAAAACCCGCAACGGTTAATGCGGGCGCTTGAATTGTTGCGCTCTTCCGATAAGAAAATTATTGAGCTCAGAGCCAAGAAGAAAATCGATCACAAATTTCAGATTATCAAAGTGGGATTGAATTTGCCAAGAGAAATTCTCTATGAACGAATCGACAGGCGAATGGACAAAATGATTGCTGAAGGTTTGTTTGAGGAGGCCAAGCAATTTTATCCGCTCAAAGAGTTGAATGCTTTGCAAACGGTTGGCTATCGTGAAATCTTTGATTACATAGAAGGCAAATACGATTACGAAGAAGCAGTTCATTTACTTAAAAGAAATTCGCGCAGGTATGCTAAGCGTCAACTCACCTGGTTTCAGCGCGATACTGAAATTCAGTGGTTTCAATCGGAAGAAGAAATTTATAAATGGCTAAACGAACAATTCGCGATTGAATAGACGTTTAGTCATTACCTTTGTCTAGATGAAAAATTTCTTTAGGAAAATTATTCGGTATTTTTTCAGTGGTACTATTTTCATTGTGCCACTGGTAGCAACGATTTATTTTATCTACCGTGCTTTTATCTGGCTCGATAGCCGCTTTAGCTTGCCTTATCCGGGTTTAGGTTTTTTAATTATCCTTTCGGCCTTCACCATCTTCGGTTACTTCTCATCCATCTTTGCGTTCAGGAGAATGGGCGAGTGGTTTGACCATTTGGTGAACCGCATTCCCTTGGTGAAATTGATTTATTCTTCCGTTAAAGATTTGCTTGCCGCCTTTGTGGGCGATAAAAAGAAATTTGATCGGCCGGTGTTAGTTACGATCAACAAAGAAAACCAACTGCATCGCATTGGATTCATTACCCAATCCGATCTTTCTGAACTTGGTTTGAATGATATGGTGGTGGTTTATTTCCCGCAGTCGTATGCAGTGGCCGGAGATCACTATGTGGTGCCTAAAGGAAACATCAAGCCTCTCAATGTTTCGGGGCCTGTTGCAATGAAATTTATTATTTCGGGCGGAGTTTCGGGGTTCAACGCAGAATAATTTTCAGGCTTAGTTCGCAGAAAAAACTCAGTGCATAAAAATATTTTTTCTAGAAATAAAAAATGCGTCACTATGTAACGCATTTTTCAATATTTATTTAAGTAAAACTACTTATCTCGACTTGATGGCCACGTACGGTCTTAAATTCTGACCGGTATAAATTTGTCTTGGTCTGCCAATCGGTTCTTTGTTTTCGCGAAGCTCTTTCCATTGAGCAATCCATCCTGGCAAACGACCCATGGCAAACATTACAGTAAACATGTCTACAGGAATCCCGAGAGCCCTATAAATTATCCCTGAATAGAAGTCGACATTAGGATAAAGCTTTCTTTCTACAAAATACGGATCGCGCAATGCTACTTCTTCCAGTTTCAGTGCGATGTCAAGCACTGGATCATTTACGCCTAATTTTTTCAATACATCATCAGCAGCTTTTTTGATGATCTTGGCGCGAGGGTCAAAATTTTTGTACACACGGTGACCGAAGCCCATCAGGCGGAAGCCACTGTTTTTATCTTTCGCTTTCGCAATCCACTTGTCGGTGTCGCCACCATCTTTCCGGATTTGCTCCAGCATCAAAATTACTTCTTGGTTGGCACCTCCGTGCAGTGGTCCCCAAAGTGCATTGATACCAGCTGAAATACTAGAATAAATGCTCGCTTTTGATGAGCCAACAATTCTAACAGTAGAGGTTGAACAGTTTTGTTCGTGATCGGCATGAAGAATCAATAATTTATCAAGAGCATCGGCAACTACCGGATCAGCTTCAAATTGTTCGGCTGGCAATGCAAACATCATCTTCATAAAGCGTGCGCAATAATCCAATGAGTTGTCGGGGTAGTTTACCGGATGACCCAATGCATTCTTGTAAGCCCAGGCAGCGAACGTAGGCATTTTTGCCAACGATCTTATGATACTAATATACACCCCATCTCCCGACCGGTTAGGATCTAACGATTCTGGATAGAAGGCGGTTTGTGCGCAGAACATAGAGGCCAACACGCCCATGGGGTGAGCCGAGGAAGGAAAGCCATCGAGAATTTTGCGGGTGTCTTCATGCACCATTGTATGCTTCTTGATGTCTTCGCTGAATTTCTTGTATTGATCAGGTGTTGGCAACTCGCCAAAAATCAAAAGGTAAGCTACTTCAAGGAAATTCGATTTTTCGGCAAGCTCTTCAATGGAGTATCCGCGGTAGCGAAGAATACCTTTGTCTCCATCTAAGAAGGTGATAGCGCTTTTAGTAGCCCCCGTGTTTTTGTAACCAAGGTCTAGGGTGATTGCCCCCGACTCTTCTAATAAGTTACTGATATCAATTGCTACTTCATTTTCCGTTCCTTCAACGATCGGAAGTTTATAAGATTTGCCGTCAATAATAAGTTCTGCGGTCTTCGCCATAAAATTGGATTTAAAAACTTTCGTTTTAAAGATAGAATGAAGAGTTATCAGAAAAAAGAGGTACTCAATAATTAGTTATTACCTAAAATCAGAGGCATTCCATCTTTGCCACCGCCAACAACGATCACTTTGGTGTTGGGAGATTTTGAGAGCTCCAACGTAGCCTCGATTCCTCTCATTTTCAACAATTTATCGGTCAAGCTATTGTTAATGATATTATTCGCCCTCGATTCGCCCTCAGCTGCTATTCGTTTTCGCTCGGCTTCACTTTTTTCTTTTTCTAATCTAAATTGATAGGCTAGTGCTTCTTGTTCTTGTTGAAGTTTGCTTTCAATGGCCACCTTGATTTGTTCGGGCAAAGCAATAGATCGGATCAATACAGCGGTGGCATTCACATTATTTAAATGCAGTATCTTTTCGGTTTCACTCTTAATCGCATTTTCAACTTCGGCACGTTTTGTTGAATAAATCTCTTCGGCCGTATACCGCCCCATAACTTGGCGAACCGTTGAGCGAACCTCGGGAATCACCAACACATTTACATAGTCTTTAGTGAACTGCTCATGGATGAATCCTATTTTGTTTGGAATGGGAAAAAAGCGAACGGTTACGTCAACATGAATGGATA
>DPLR01000216.1 GCA_003541895.1 Cytophagales bacterium
CAATCCCAAAGAGGCTTGTATAAGAATAAGTGCAATAATGAGTGATGCTAAAGTGATCAGTGCAGACTCGCATAAAAATTGAAAGATTAATTGTGTGCGCGTGCTTCCCAACGATTTGCGAATACCTACTTCTTTTGATCGCTTAATCGCTTCGGCTGTAGAAAGATTTATAAAATTGATAGACGCGGTTACAATGAGCAACACGGCAATAGCAGTAAGCGTAAGTAACATTGATTGGCTTACGGTGTTATAATTGTAGTTGCCAAAACGTTCGTCATAGTGAAATGTGCTTAAGGGTTGAAGTGCATAAGTCACGTTGTTACGGTTGTCATCGCCCACATATTTTTTTATGAACTGAGGCATCCGGCTTTCCGCTTCTTGCTGTGTGGCATTGGTTTTTAACAGAACATAGCAATGTTCATCACTCCAGATGCTGTGCCAACCGTGTTGATCAAAATCTTTTTGCTTGGTGGCGTAAGACAACATAAGTTCAAATGGAAGATCGGTATTTGCAGGCGCATCCTCCATCACCGCAGTGATTTTGTATTGAGTATTGTCGTATTCTAATATTTCACCAAGGGCATCTTCCTTACCAAAATATTCTACAGCCCAACTTTTTGAAATGATGGCTTCGTTGGGTTGATCCAATCCATTTTTAGAATCTCCAATCAGAATTTTTCGATCGAATATCTTAAAGAAATTAGGCTGAGCAAAAGTGACTCCACGTTCTTCTTCAAATCGTTTTGACTCGCCAGCTTTTTGGGGAATAGTGATCATCACGTTTGATCTGTATGAAGTGAACGAAACTTCTTCAGCTTCGGGCACATCGTTTCGAAATGCTTCTGGTAGCACAGACGGAACCCCTGCAGTGTAATTCCTTCCATTGTTACCATCCGACATCGTTATCACTCGGTAGATGCGATCTTTTTTTGAATGGAACGTGTCAAAATTTTTGTGATAATTAATGATTAAGAAAAGCATCAGGCTGGCACCAATGCCAATGGTAAGCCCGAGAATATTTAGTGTCGCTTTATTTTTCTCTCTCCAGAGGCTACGGATGGCGGTGATGAAATAATTTTTAAGCATGAGTCAATTTTTGCTGTTGAGATGTATGGGATCGACCAAAAGTTGTAATGAACTGGCAACATCAGTGCCACATTCAAATCAGAGTTAATTCTTAACGGATCATGACCGACTTGTCCGTAATCATAAAAAAATGTCCGTACGCGGACGGTAAATTATTTCGTGCAATGTTTGCATTGCCGAAAGCCTGACTGCATCGCTTCACGCTCACTTGTGAAGAAAACTCGGTTTTGTTTCTTCATCCGCTTGCCCGACCAACAATTGAGCTTTCCATAGACTTTTAGTTTTTATTGCCGGCTAGAGTTATTAGTTGATGGTGAATCAACTGAAATAATTCTTTACTCGTTAAGTTAGCGTGATTTAGCATCGATCAGTTTGCCATTTTATCATTTTTATTATTAATCATCAACCCGATTCTTGCTTAAAGTAGTTGTTCAATTTGTTTTGAGAGTTTTAATTTGTTAAAAATGGAAATTGAGCTACCCGAGATTTTTTCATACGAACTTACACTGTCATTTTTAAAACGCTCTCCACGCGAAATACTACATCGCATTGAGGAAGATGCTGTGCTAAAAGTACTTTCAATAAAAAATGAACCTATCCTTTTTAAAATCTGCAATGGTGAGAATTTGAAAATCGATTTTTTAAATTCTAATCCAACTGAAGAAATAAAAGAGCAGGTCGCGCACTATGTTCGCGAATGGTTCGATTTAGATACTGATCTAAACCCATTTTACCGGTTGGCTAGGAAGGACAAATTACTGGCAGATCTAGTAAAAAAATTCAATGGATACAGAATTATAGGTCAGCCCGATTTGTTTGAATCACTCGTCTGGGCGGTGCTCGGCCAGCAGATCAATCTAGCCTTTGCTTACACACTTAAACAACGATTTGTCGAAACTTTTGGAGCGAGCGTTAGCTATCAGGAAAAGAAATATTTTTTATTCCCTGTTCCTGAAGACGTAGCTCAACTAACAGATAACGATCTGCTTCCGCTTCAATTCTCGCGGCAGAAAAGTAACTACGTAAAATTGATTGGCGAAGCATTCGCAAGTAATTCCATCTCTAAGGAGAAGCTGGGTAAACTATCTTTCGATGACGCCAAAACAGAGTTAATGAAAATAAAAGGCATCGGCAACTGGACCGCCAACTATGCCTTGATGAAAACATTTCGTTACCCGAATGCATTTCCGTTGGAAGATGCCGGGTTGCACAACGCCATCAAAAATTTGAAACTGATGAAGAAGAAGCCAACGCTCAACCAAGTAAAAAATATTTTCAAAAAATATAAAGGCTGGGAAGCCTATGCCACTTTATACCTTTGGAAAAGTTTGTAATTCATTTTTTATCCTTTCACTGATCTTTAGTTTATTTATTTTTGCGGAATGCAAGCCGTTGTCTTTTATCTGATTTATCCTCTCTTGTATTTGATCGCCTCACTTCCATTTTGGGCGATGTACAAACTATCTGATGTTTTCTATCTTTTATTTTGGATGTCGGGCTACCGGAGAGAAGTCGTTTTTACCAACCTCCGAAACTCATTTCCTGAAAAAACAGAAGAAGAGATTGTTGCTCTTGCAAAATCATATTACCGGTATCTGTGCGATCTTACTTTGGAGACTTTAAAAACCTTAACGATGACTTCCAAAGAAGCTAAGGAACGTTGTGTTTATCACAGCACACTTTGGTTAGAAAAAATGTTTGATGAAAAGAAAAGCATAATCATAGTGATGGGGCATTATGGAAATTGGGAATGGGCCGGGCCAACGTTTACTCTTAACACAAAATACCAATTGAATGTAATCTATCGCCCGTTGTCGAATCCGTATTTCGAAAAAATGATGACACGCATGCGAACAAAATTCGGCACCAAAATCACACCTGCCAACCAAACCCTTCGCGAAATGGTGGCCAGCAGAAATTCGTTAACGGCCACTGCTTTCATTGCTGATCAGGCTGCCACCACAGCTAATTCTTATTGGACAACTTTTTTGAACCAAGACACAGCTGTTTTTAATGGACCAGAAAAACTCGCAGTGAAATTCAATTACCCAGTCGTTTACATGAATATTAAGCGAACCAAAAGAGGCTATTACGATTTAACCCCAGAACTGTTGTTTGAAAATCCGGCTAGTGCAAAGGAGGGAGAAATACTCGAAATATTTACCAAGCGGTTAGAGCAAGAGATCATTCGCGACCCGGTGATCTGGCTGTGGTCACACAAGCGGTGGAAACACAAACGAGACAAAAATCAGGTTGCTGTTTAAACACTTTTCTTTATTTTTACCCGCTCCTAAAACCTAACCGATGCGATCTGGTAAACAATTGCTGGCCGCCAGCAAATTCTTCAGTCAAGAAAATAGACTGCGTAGTTGGTTTGAGGTTAGTCTAACGCTGGTTTTGATTTCTATTGTTTTTCCGTTGATCTTTTTTAGTTCAATACCTCTTCCCTTTAAAGTAGTTTCATCAGTGATTTGTGGGTTGCTATATGTGCGATTGTTTGTTATTTACCACGACTATGAACACCGGGCTATTTTACAGAATTCACCCACCGCTCATGGCGTCATGGTTTTAGTTGGGATTTATTTGTTAGCGCCTGAAAATATTTGGAGGCGCTCTCACGAACACCACCATAATAATAATTCTAAATTGACTTTGCATGGCATTGGTTCGTACCCAACCGTAACCAAACAAGTATTTTTAAATCTGCCAAGAAGCAAGCGGCTACTTTACCTGGTGAATCGCCATCCGCTAACGATTCTGTTCGGTTACTTCACATTGTTTATTTATTGGCTCAATTTGAAATCTTTTTTCCAAAGCCCACGCAAGCATTTCGATTCATTGATTGCCCTACTTGTGCATGTGGCTGTAGGCAGCCTTCTATTTTACTATTATGGTGCACTTCTTTTTTTTATTGGATGGTTTTTTCCTTTTTTTCTTGCGTTTGCTTTAGGGTCATATCTGTTTTATTCGCAGCACAATTTCCCTGGGGCAATTTTTTTTGAGAACAATGATTGGGCGTATGATCAGGCGGCATTGAAATCTACCAGTCGGATGATGATGAATCCGGTGATGAATTGGTTTACGGGAAACATCGGATACCATCACGTGCATCATTTGAATTCGCGTATTCCTTTTTATCGCTTGAAGGAAGCGCTTGAAAGCATGCCCGAATTGGAGGGGGTGCCTACCACTTCGTGGAG
>DPLR01000558.1 GCA_003541895.1 Cytophagales bacterium
CCTTCTTGCGCGACTTCACCATGTTTACGGATTGCTCAGCCAGATCACGCACCATGCCCTCAACATCGCGGCCAACGTAACCTACTTCGGTAAATTTTGAAGCTTCTACTTTCACAAATGGAGCATCGGCAATTTTTGCAAGCCTCCGTGCGATCTCTGTTTTACCAACACCGGTTGCCCCGATCATCAATATGTTGTTGGGAATAATTTCATTTTGCATTTCGGCAACCGCATTCATCCTGCGCCAGCGGTTACGCAAAGCAATGGCAACATTCCGCTTCGCATCTTTTTGGCCGATGATGTATTTATCTAGCTCTTCAACAATTTGTTGTGGCGTAAGAAATTGATTCATGATTTTTTATTCAAATTCACTAATTGGCATTGGTTGAGGTTGGGAAAACAAAGTTCAGTGGGTTTTCAACCTTCTCTTTCAGCAGAGCAATTTTCAAAACTTCATCTACCGTATCGACATAACGAAAGGTTAGTCCTTTTACGTATGACTTCTCGATTTCATTTATGTCGCGTTTGTTTTTTGAACTCAGCACAATCTCTTTGATGCCGCTGCGTTTTGCGGCCAATATTTTTTCTTTGATACCACCTACCGGAAGAACTTTTCCGCGCAATGTAATTTCACCCGTCATCGCCAATTGTGATTTTACTTTGCGCTGAGTAAAAATGGAAGCAAGCGAAGTGAGCATCGTAATTCCTGCGGAAGGTCCATCTTTCGGAACAGCTCCCGCGGGCACATGAATGTGCAAATCATAATTTTGAAAAACACGGTGATCGATTCCAAGAGAATCAGCATTGGCTTTTAAATAGGAGAGAGCCGCTGTAGCAGACTCTTTCATTACATCACCTAGTTGGCCTGAAATAGTAAGTGTACCCTTGCCGCGGCTTACGCTCGACTCAACAAACAAAATATCTCCTCCAACCGAAGTCCAAGCAAGGCCTGTTACTACCCCGGCAATGTCATTGCCCTGATATAATTCTTCATCAAAAATTTCGGAGCCAAGTATTTTCACCACTTCTTTTTCGGTGATCTCAGTAGGCAATTCTTCATCCATTGCTTTTAACTTAGCTACGTTGCGAACGACCGAGCCGATTTTGCGTTCAAGACTTCTCACTCCCGATTCACGTGTGTATGCCTCGATCACTTTCAAAAGACCTTCTTTCGTGAACTTTACATCTTCTATGGCAAGACCATGTTCTTTGATTTGCTTAGGCACTAAATGGCGAATGGCAATCTGAAGTTTTTCTTCAACTGTGTAACCCGAGAGTTCAATAATTTCCATCCGATCGCGAAGTGCAGGTTGAATCGTTTCGAGCGAGTTTGCTGTGGCGATGAAAAGCACTTTCGATAGATCGTACTCTACTTCGAGGTAGTTATCGCCAAACGTGCTATTTTGTTCTGGATCTAAAACTTCAAGCAAAGCCGAAGAAGGATCTCCACGGAAATCTCCATGCACTTTATCAATTTCATCTAATACAAAAACAGGGTTTGATGTTTTTGCTTTCTTAATGTTCTGTAAAACTTTTCCGGCCATCGCACCGATGTAGGTTTTGCGGTGCCCGCGAATTTCAGCTTCATCATGCACGCCACCTAACGACATGCGCACATAATTTCTACCGAGCGATTTTGCGATGGATTTTCCCAACGAAGTTTTACCAACTCCAGGCGGACCATATAAACACAAGATCGGTCCCTTCATATCTTGTTTCAACTTCAACACAGCGAGGTATTCCAGAATGCGGGTCTTCACTTTCTCCAAACCAAAATGATCTTTATCCAAAATCTTTTTGGCTTTCTTCAAATCAAAATCATCAACGGTGTATTCTTCCCAAGGTAAATCGAGCATGAATTCAACGTAATTCATCATCACCGGGAAATCAGGAGCTTGCGGATTGGTGCGCTGAAGTTTATCTAATTCTTTATTGAAATGATCGGCAGCTGCTTTAGGCCATTTTTTTTCAGCGCCACGCTTGCGCAATTTTTCTATTTCCTTATCAGGACCATCGTACCCCAATTCATCTTGAAGTACCTTAATCTGTTGGCGCAAAAAATAATCGCGTTGCTGTTGATCGATGTCGGTGTGTACTTTCTTTTGAATCTCATGCTTGATCTCCAACATCTGGATTTCCTTCAGCATGAATTGCAAAAGCAATGTGCCACGATCAATAATATTATTTACCTCCAATATTTTTTGTTTCTCGCTTACATCTACATTCAAATTCGATGATAAAAAATGAATGAGGAATGCTGTGCTTCCAATATTGTCGAGCGCTACTTGTGCTTCTTGCGGAATATCCGGATTCAGTTTTAAAATTTTTGATGCGGCATCTTTCAGCGACTGCACTAAAGCGGTTACTTCTCGGCTCAGCAAATCGAGCTGCGGTTCGGTCTGCAATTCAATGCGTGCTGTTAAGAAGGGTTCATCGCTTACAAATTCTTTTATCGCAAAACGATTTTTTCCCTGAATGATGATAGTTGTATTTCCATCAGGCAATACCAACATTTTTATAATTCGGGCAACGGTGCCAAACCTATATAGATCGTCTGTTGTTGGTTCTTCGGCCTGTTTATTTTTTTGAGCAATTACACCGATAATTTTATTTCCTTGATATGCTTTCTTTATTAAGCGAATTGATTTTTGTCGGGTAACCGTAATAGGTATAACAACGCCAGGGAAAAGTACGGTGTTCTTGATAGGAAGAATCGAAAGTTCTTCGGGCAGCTCGTCAGGCCGAAGTTCAATATCCTTTTCTGGATTTATTAATTGAATCAACTCCTCAGTTTCTTGTTGATCGGCAGGCGCAATGGTGATTTCTTTGAACATAAATGGAGTGCCAATTTGACACAAAAAAGTTTCGAACCCTATTAATAATTGAAAGACTTCTAATGAGTCAATCGTTGTGCCAATCGGGTAGATTGCATCCTTTAAATTAACGCATCGTTGTTTAAAAGTTTTGTTTATCGCATAATTTTCATCAACTTTTCGTTAAATGAAATAACTTAATCTGCCTAAAGATGGCTCAAATCAAAGCATTTTTTGCGGCTTGCTGCGCGCTTTGCCTTGTTTGCAATTGGGTTTTGGCTCAAGACACAAAAA
>DPLR01000100.1 GCA_003541895.1 Cytophagales bacterium
ATCGACTGTATATCCAAGCTGCCCTATCCCTTGCAGGTCCGTCTTGTAAGTTACTGTCTGGTTCATTTTGTTTCCTTCAAGGACGTCACCTCTAAAGATGACGGGACCCTATGAAAAGAGGGTGGTAGCAACCGCTACCCCCTCCTAAATTTCTTAGGGTATAGGATGAGTTCTACTGGAAGACCTTCTTTGCCTCTTTTCCAAATTGTTCCCTTTGATATGCCGATAGTCCTAGACCAATCCGATACAGTCTTTGTTTCTCCGTTAAGAGTTAGGTAATGGTTTGAGCGCATGTTTTTTCCCTGAAGTCGTTTAGTTGTCCAGCAACAATTATCCTTACAATAATCTACGTTATTGTCTACTCTCTCAATAGTTGTATCTTTGGCTCCATGTTTTGAAGCATGGAGAAGATAAGACGCATGCATATCATTCTTGAATTTCTCAAATGATTCCCAGAGACATTTTATTCCTCTGGCTCCATACCAGCGATAACTATGTGAATTTGAATTATAACATCGCTCCTTAATACTACAGTAAGTCCGATAAAAGTGGGTGGTAGACATTCCGTGCGAATAATGATTTTTAGTGGCTATTTCTCTTTGAAGACATCCGCAACTGGTAACTCCTCTATTTAATGAAGACACCTTTTTAAGACACTTTTTCCCACAGTCACAGATACATTCCCAGCGAATATAACCACCAACGTTTCCATGTTCTTTTATAACCAAGAGTCGTCCAAAACGCTTCCCTGCTATGTTTTGCTTAATCGGCATACATTTATAAACACAAAGCCCCGTATGTTAGATAGTAACCTTCACGAAACTATCTGCTAAACGAGGCTGTGTGTGTGAAGGTTAATTATTAATTACATTATAACAAAATGCACAAAGCTGTCAAACGGAAGTTTATAGATGGAAAATATAACTTCCACATTAAACAATTAAAGAAAAAAGTCATAAAGAAGTGCCGGAAAGAGCTAGACTACAACCGGGCTGTCTTCTTTATGATTGGAGCCTTAATGGCCTTTATTTTGGCAATATTGGCTATCTGTGTGGCTCAAAACTAATTTTTTAAGCTTATTGCTTACGAAAAAAATCTTAGCTTTTATGCTGGCTGTTGTTTTAATTATTATTCTGTTATTATTTTTTACGATACGGGCGATAGCCAACATCAAACCGAGAGAGTGGACACAATCCCAAACCTTTACAGAACAGCCAAAAAATGTTATGAATAAAGATGAAACCATCACAATAGAAGAATACATGAGAACTCACCCGACAAAAATGGAAACAGTGTTGACTGAAAATAACTGCATTAAAAACACAGCGACTAATCAAATTATGTGGTGCGAAAAATAAATGTATTCACAAAAAAACTATCCCCAAAAATTAGGAACTTGTAGCTGTACGATAAAATCTGATGGATGCTTCCTTACATCTTACTGCAATCTTCTGCACGAATTCGGCACTGAAATAACTCCGCCGGAATTCAACAAAATCGCTTTCCCAAAAGGCGGATGCTTAGCCAACGCTTCTTACTGGGCGAAACTGTATAATCTCTCATACGAAAAAGTTTTTAAAGACCCTGGAACGCTGTGCATCATTGAAACTAACTTCTATGCAAATAAAGGTGTGCCACAACACTTCTGCCTTTTTAAAAAAGGAATGCGGGTTGATCCCTTGGATTTAGATCCTAACTGGGAACTAAATACTTATCCGGTTGTGAGTTATCGAGTATTCAAAACTATGCAAGAAACACCCAAGCCTATGCAAAATTATCTAAACGGCATTGATATATCCCATTATCAAGGAATAATTGACTGGGACAAAGTTAAAACAGATTTTGTTATCTGCAAATGTACCGAAGGCACAAATTATCTTGACCCGACTTTTATCCACAACAAGCAAGCCTGTGAAGATAGGGGAATAACTTTTGGCTGTTATCATTTTTCTAGAGGAGGCAATGCTGTTTCAGAGGCTGACTGGTTTTTAAATCATGCTGATGGTTTCTTAGTCCTCGACTGGGAAATAGAACACGCTGATCCGGTGGAATGGTGTAAAAAGTTCATAGACCGAGTGTATGAAAAGACACAAAAAAGTGTAATCCTATACACCAACGAAGCCAGAGCCTTGAAATATGATTTTGGAGACTACCCGATGTGGATTGCCAAGTATGGAACTAACGACGGCACGATGCAAAAACCACCAACCAAAGAATGGCTAATTTGGCAGTACACTTCAAAAGGAAAAGTAGATGGAATAAAGGGAGACGTAGATTTAAATATCGCCAAAATTGACCCTGTAAGCGAGGCTGAAACTGAAAACTCCATCGATGTACAAGTCGAGCATGAAAACGCCACCACGGGGCAAATAGAGGCCAAAAACGATATGCCTGGAGAAGTAATTCAAATTCACGAAGCCGAAAAACCCACTCCAACGGTCGAGTTGGAATTTATAGATATTTTAATCAATCTTCTAAAAACAATATGGAACAAGTCAAGGAGTTTTTTCAACGCAAAGAAGTAAAAACTTGGTTCTGGCAAGCGTTCGGAACTTTCCTAAGTATTCTGGCGATCTATCTGGGAGACATTGACCCGAACTATGGAGTTGTGATTGTCCCGACAATTCTTGCAATCACAAAATTCATAAACAAAAAATACTTATAACTGTTTTTATTTTTAATAACAGGAAGAGGCTTCAATGCCTCTCAAAGACCACTAAAATAGCGGTTTTTGAGTGGTATTGACAAGATTTGATTTAAGGTATATAATGGTCTTATAAAGATATGCGACATAAATACAACGGCAAAACTAACAATAAAAATTTATTGACTTCAGAGAGGATAGAGTCGCAACTTTGCCGTTGTTCTATCCTCTTTTAAGTTTGTAAAAATATGGCTAGAAGAAGAATGATTGACCCAGCCTTTTGGTTGGACGAAGAAATGGCAGAGTTGTCGGCTCACGCCAGATTACTGTTTATTGGAATGTGGGGAATTTGTGATGACAACTATGCGACACTTCCAAATAAGCCAAAATGGATTTCGGCACAAGTTTTTCCTTATGAGGAAGTTGACATTCGGGGACTACTCGGGGAGTTGTCGGGGAGTGGTAGGGTAGTAGTATTTCAACATGAAAATAAAGAATATTTTTGGATAAAAAACTTTTTTAAATATCAGAAGGTAGAAAAGCCATCATTGCCAAAATATCCGCCCTATAAAGCCATAAATAAAAGTAGTCGGGGAGTAGTCGGGGAGGGGTTGGTGAGGGCTCGGTCTAAAGATAAGATAAGTAAAGATAAGAAAAGAGAAGTTAAGTTAAGCCAAGCTAAGCGAAGCGAAGCTTCCGAAACTAAAGTTTCGGCCGAGCTATGCTCGGGTTTTGATAAATCTTTTAAGGATATACTTAATGGAACTATTAAAGGAAAAATTGAAGACACTCCATTTTAAGCCGGAGCAAAAATCACAAGAAGAATGGCGCGTCCTCGGCTCTGAATTAACTGCCCACTTTGGGAAAAACTGTTATTGGCTTTTATGGCGTTATCCAAAGCATAATATTTATGAGAAGTTTAAGATTGCTAAAAAAGAAGAAAGAAGTTATTTGAGAAAAACATTATAGCTAACTCAAAAGAATAAATAAATGAAATACTTAGATTTATTCTCAGGCTATGGAGGGTTTAGCCTGGGAATACAACAAGCGTATGAAAAGATGGGACAACTACACTCACAGGTTCCGCGACCCGAAAATAGCGGGAACACTAAAGGC
>DPLR01000064.1 GCA_003541895.1 Cytophagales bacterium
TCTTCTTCTGGACCATGCTTGTTTTTCGTTGCTTTGATCAGGGCCTCGGCTCTCGGCAGGTCGACCGGTTCTGTGTTTAGCTAAACATTCACGACAATAAACTGGTTTGCCTGCTGTTGGCCTAAAAGGAACAGTAGCAGACTTGCCACAATCACTACATTTAATTTGTGTTACATTTTGTTCAGACATTACTCATGATTCCTGTTAATTTTAGGCTATGGAAAAATAGCTGAATATTAACTTGCCCATAGACGTGCCCATGGACTTAAATGTTTTTATGAAATAACCGCAATTTACAGGCGAAAAGCTGAATTATTAGAGATTAGGGACTTTAGAACTCGCCAAGATCTGTCTCTTCAAAGACAAAATCTTCCAGACGCAGTTTTCCTTCTTTTATTACTGCTCTGTAATTGGCGTCGCAGACTGGGCAGGTAACCACTTGACCATTAACTATTCGTTCGCTAATGAACGTGTTTCCACACTCGGTGCACTTCAGGATAATTTTATTACGCTCCTTTTACATTGTTAAGTACTTGTGGCTTCTTAGCCAGTCTGACTGATTCTTTCGATATCGCCAGAAGATGTCGCCTCTGGTTTCCTGCTGGAAATCCCATGGAGAAACCAAAACTACATCTCCTTCGCGAATCCAAACACGCCTCTTTAGTTTTCCTCTTACTCTGCATAGGCGTTCTTTGCCGTCTTGGCATCGCACAGTGATTCTTTCTGCACCAAGCATCTTAACGGCTACACCTAGGACGTCATTTGAGGTAGGTAGAACCATGCTGTCTAAATTGCCCTCGTTTGTAATTTTTCTTTTACCCATTTTTGACCCTATTTGGCACAAGCCTAATTTTATCAGAAAGTCAATAGAAAAAGCATATTGATTTGGTCTGACTCTTCTCCTAAAGAATTCTAATATCTAATTATTGTTGTTCGCGAGTATATTAGAGTATCCGGCAAAAAAGAACAAATTTTGCTTAAAAAAACAAATTAAACTGAAATATGGTTTTTTTTCTCCGAAAACCCTAAAATACTTTTTGCTTTGGAAAAAACACCGCAAATTTTACAAGCTTTATATGTGAGATGAGACTATCAACTTTGAAGAGTTTCTCTTATCCTGTTGGATTCACGCTAATCGAATAATTGATTCTTTTCTAAACCAAAAATGAAAAAGAGGTAAGAATGAATGTGTATGTTAAGAGCAGGTTTAGTAAAAAACTGTCGAAGATGCAAATCATCCGTTCGACTCAACTGTACTTATAGAAAGAAAAGCAACAAGAAAAGTTACGTAAGTACAACTAAGAAGAAAGAGTCTAAACAAGCTTAAAAGCGGAGACAATTAGGCGAAAACCGCAGAAAAGTGCCTTGAATAAAGAATACTTTCAGTGCTGAAACCGCCGTTTGTTTAGACCTATAGAACATCAACAACAATTTTTTACATTTTAGTTCCATTAGGGTTCTTTTTCATCCAATTCATTGCAAAATCTTCAGCCTTAACTTCGGTAGAGTACTCTGGCGATATTTTGGTGCCATCAGCGTTTTCAGTTCTTTCTTGTTTGAAAAGCAATACGTGGTAATGCTGCCCGAACTCCTGCTTTGTAATGATCAGGGCTTGTCCGGTAAACTCGTTTATGTATCCACCCTTGTTGCTTATTTTTTTCCAGCCTTTTACGATTTTCATAATTAAACCAGAACGACTTACTTTCTTAAGTACATATTTTTGGGCAGTTAGTGAAGCAAACTGAACGCTAACTTGCATTGCACCAGTATGATATGCCAAACCTTATAGGCATCATAATTTATAGCCAAGAATGAGGAAAATTGCTAAAGTCAAATAAAAAGATTCTTTGCAGTTCAGCAGTTCTAAGCCTGTTTTTAACAGTAGTGGTTCTGGTTGCAATTGACGGTTTGATTGTTTCAGCCGCTCAGTCTACCCAGACCGTTGCTTCAGGAAAAGTAGTTGTTATAGCAGATTTTAGCTTGCCCGTGGATGCAGGTTCAGCTGCTTTTATGTCCCGAGTCGTCAGTACAGCACAAAGCGATAATGCAGTTGCCATCATTATTGAGCTGAATACACCTGGCGGAAGCCTGAGCGATATGCTCTCAATCATAAACTCCATAACAGAAGCAAACCAATCAGGCATACCAACCTACACTTTCATAGTTCCAAACGGTCTAGGCGCCTCCGCAGGCAGCTACATAGCAATGGCAACAAACAAAATTCTAATGGCACCAGGTTCACAAATTGGACCCAGCACACCAATTGTTGTCGGCGGTACTCCGCTTGAGCAAAACCACACCCAAGCCGCAATGCTTAGCCTCATGACGAGCCTCGCTCAACAATGGGGACGAAACACAACTGCAGTATACAATATGGTCCAATACAACCAAGCGTTCTCTGTCAATGACGCGGTAGCGGTACATATAGCTGATGGAACGGCTATTAGCCTATCAGATGCCCTAAATCAAGTGGGTTTATCCAACAATCCTCAGGTCTCACTTGGCGAAGACCTTTACGAGCAAATCATCAGCGCCCTCAGCAACGCTATCCTCGACGGGGTTCTCTTCCTTATCGGAATAATTGCAGTTGTCCTTGACGTTTATCACCCAACAATAGTGCTCAGTATAGTAGGCGTAATCGCCATAGTGGCTGGCCTTGTAGGTGCCGAAATAATCGGGGCTTCAACTCTAGGAATTGTTATCCTCGTGATTGCAGCAGCCCTAATAATTGTAGAATTAAAGCTCGGGCACGGTTTAGCACTTATTGCTGGAGTGATTCTTGGCGCTTTTGGCATCTACTACCTCTCGTTAGGTATGCAGTACTCACCTTCACCTATCAATGGAGTCACCGAAACCGAACTTGGGCTACTGGTGGCTTTCGGAGTAATAGTGGGCTTATACATAAGATGGATAATAGGGCCAATAAGACGCCACAAAAAACTTACGGGTGCAGAAGCTATGATTGGCAAAACCGCAGTAGCCATAACAAACCTTACCCCCAAAGGCGAAGTCAGGATTCTCGGTGAGATTTGGCGGGCTGAATCTCGATCTGGAGACGTCTCGATAGGCGAGCAAGTGATTGTTAAAGAGCTTAAAGGCCTAGTTGTTTTAGTAGAAAAAACACGAGAAGAACAAGGAATAGAGAAATAGTTTCTATGGTTGCTTGCGTAAGAGAACAATGGAAATGTTGATATAACGAAAAGAACCACAATATTACTTGGTTTTTGAGGTGTTGTGATGATTAGTTTGAACGGTAAAGTGGCCGTTGTTACTGGTGCCGGTCACGGCATCGGCAGAGAAATCGCGTTGTCACTTGCAAAAGCAGGTGCAAAACTTGCTATCACTGATATTTCCGACATGATTTTTGATGTAGCCAAGCATATTGAAGAGGCAAAATCCGAAGCATTGCCAATTAAGTGTGACGTTTCAAATCTGGAGCAAGCAGAGGGTGTAAGAGAAACTATTTTGGCTAAATTCGGCGAAATCGACATTTTAGTAAATAACGCAGGAATATATCCGCAAAAGGCATTTTTGGAAATGACTAATGAGGATTGGAATAGAGTTATACACATCAATCTTGACGGCGTGTTTCATTGCACAAAAGCGGTTTTGCCCTTTATGATAAAGCAGAAATACGGAAAAATAGTTAGCATAGCATCTATCGCTGGAGCTGTTGTTGGGTTCACTAAATCCTTAGCTTTAGAAACAGCGCCATTTGGAATTAACATCAATGCTGTAGCGCCTGGACCTATTGACGTTGTCGAAGCTGGGCAAATGCCGGAAGCAATGCTTGAACAA
>DPLR01000659.1 GCA_003541895.1 Cytophagales bacterium
ATAACCATGTCGCAATTGCGCGAAAGTCTATCTTCTAAGCAGACCGCAAAAGCTTAATGTTTTAATAAGTGAGGCCTCAAAGCCTTCTCCCACATTTTGTATCCTTTTTCATTCATGTGAAGTTGGTCAGACACAAACAACTCGGGCCTTGATTTTCCATCCTTCAACATCATAGAATAAACATCGAGGTATGTTACGTTTGGTTGAGTTGAATAAAACTCTTTGATCTTTTGGATGGCGGCTTTCGCCTTGTCCATGTACTGGTCGCGCGAAGGACTTGGTTTAAACGAAATATAAATGATGGGCGTGGTAGGGAGTTTAGCTCGTATCATTCGATGCAATCGCTTGGTGCGATTGACAATTGAGTCGACTGTTGATTCTTGAACGGGCAAATCATTTTCGCCAACAAACAAAACGATCTGTCGAGGTTGGTATGCAAAGACAAGATCATTCAAATAAAAAATGATGTCGTTGATAACCGCCCCGCCAATTCCTCTATTCAGTACATTGTATTGGCCAAAAACCATTGGCAGTCTTTCCCATTTGCGAATGGATGAACTACCGACAAACAAAATAGGGTTGGGGTGTAAATCATAAATCAAATCATATTTCTTGATTGCTTGCACATCGTCCCAATAGCTGGGCTTCGTCTGAGCGATCAACGAAAAGCCCGGAAGCATAACAAGAACAAAAAATATTTTTTTCATAGGCATTTTGTGTTTGCAAACTTACTCACAAAAACATCGATGAAATGATTCTATTCTACCAATGGTATCTTCTGATCAGCGTTTAATGATTCTTTGCATGCTTCATGTGCGGGTTGCGAAAGCTTGGAACGGATAAAATATAATACTGAATTCCAAAGCCGATGTTCACATCAAAGCCATTGATGGGTGAATAATAAGCGCCAAGTGTCGGGCCGATTCCCCAGCTATTCGGATTGAGCATTTTTCTCTTTCGTTGACTAACGGATTTAATGGGTGAAGCATTTGTGTTTTCGCGAACCGTATCAGTATAAATGAAATGCCGAAGCTTCACCGTGTCATGTTTATAGATAATGGTGTCTCTGTAAATAATACGCTTTACAATGGAGTCTTTATAGATAACACGTGTTTGCGCTTTGGCTTGAATGGAAATTACGAAGAAAAGAACCGTGATAATTTTACGAGCGATCAAGCTGTTGATGTTCATCCTATCAATCATTAGGTTTAAAAATAAAGTTCCTCAAACGAATTCTGAATTATTTTTGGCAAATGTGGCTTAAAATTCACCCCATTATGTACAAATTGCATTAAAATTATTAAATAATGAGTAAGCCTAAACCACGCTGGATAATCATCTTCGCAGTGATCTGTCTGCTGCAACTCTTGGTACTCTTCAAATCTGAAGGACCTTTGCTGCAATCAACATTACCGATAGATAAGGCGGATACCACGTGGATGCTCGTTGCTTCAGCTTTTGTGCTATTCATGACTCCAGGACTTTCTTTCTTCTACGGTGGAATGGTCGGGTTCAAAAATGTGATCTCAACCATGTTACAAAGCTTTATCGCACTTGGTGTGATCAGTCTATTGTGGTATTTGGTGGGATTCAGTTTAGCTTTTGGCGATAGCATCGGTGGATTTATTGGAAACCCTACCACTTATTTTGCATTTCATAATGTAGGGCTTGAACCAAACGCGATTTTATCGCCCACGTTTCCATTTTTACTCTTTGCCCTTTTTCAATTGAAGTTTGCCATCATCACGCCTGCATTGATCACCGGTAGTTTTGCTGAGCGAGTAAAATTTACTTCGTATTTAATTTTCATGTGCCTCTTTTCACTTTTGATTTATTGTCCGCTGGCACATTGGACATGGCACCCAGCTGGTTTTCTTCACAAGTTGGGTGTTCTTGATTTTGCCGGAGGTACCGTTGTGCATATGTCGGCAGGATTTGCAGCTTTGGCAGGTGCTTATATTTTAGGAAAGCGCGAGGTGAAAGAACATCATCCGGCCAATATTCCATTCATCATTTTAGGTACTGGCATGTTGTGGTTTGGCTGGTTTGGTTTTAATGCTGGTTCAGCGCTTGCGGCCAATAGTCAAGCGGTTCAGGCATTTGGCACTACCAACATGGCGACTGCTTCAGCCATGATTACGTGGGTGATGTTTGATGCGTTAGTAGGAAGAAAAATTTCAGCGATGGGTGCGTGTATCGGAGCGGTAGTTGGTCTAGTGGCGATCACTCCTGCCGCGGGCTTCGTGAATCTAGGTCAAAGTATTTTTATTGGATTTGTTGCAGCGATAGTGAGCAATCTAGCGGTTTACTACAGACAAAAAACTTCACTCGATGATACGCTCGATGTTTTCCCTTGCCACGGGTTGGGCGGTATAGTTGGTATGATTCTCACAGGAGTTTTTGCAAAAGATGTGGGTTTGATCTACGGACAAACAACCACATTCTTGTATCACTTGATGGCCTTGGTGATTGTAGGCATCTTCACGTTTGGCGGTTCGTATATCTTGTTTAAGGTTACGAGCTTGATGACACGACTCCGTGTTTCTCCGGATGATGAAAGACTAGGTTTGGATTTAAGTCAGCATGGCGAAACGCTAAAAACCTCACGTCCGTTGCCCGTAGCTAGTCTTGAAAAAGCTCAAGCTGAGTTGGTAGAAGCGTAAACGATCTGCGGTGATAGGGAGTAATTCCCAATGACCTTATTCCATTACGATGTTCATCGGTTGGGTAGCCCACATTGGTCTGCCATCCGTAGCCCGGATATTCATTCGATAATTTTCCCATCAGATCATCGCGATAGGTTTTTGCGAGAACAGAAGCTGCCGCAATACTCAAGTAAGTTGCATCGCCTTTCACGATGCATTCAAATTTTATTTCCCGATAAGGCTTGAAACGATTTCCGTCAATTAATAAAAATTCGGGCTGAACTTTTAGTTGATCCAATGCCCGATGCATCGCCAAAAAAGAGGCATTCAGAATATTGATTTCATCTATTTCCGTATGACTCACTTCGGCCACAGCCCACGCAAGCGCGTCTCTTTTAATTTCTTCTTGCAAAAGATTACGATCTTCTTTTGAGAGCTGTTTTGAGTCGTTCAATAATTTATGCTTGTATTTTTTCGGAAGGATTACCGCAGCCGCAACTACTGGCCCTGCCAAACATCCACGGCCAACTTCATCGCAGCCGGCTTCAACGAGATCAGGAGTGAAGGAAGATTTGAGCACAAGCAAACTTACAATCGAAAAAAATATTTCAATAGCTTTAAACAAAATTTCAATTTATGTCATCAGAGCATAAGAACCCCT
Organism: Cytophagales bacterium; assembly: GCA_003541895.1. GTDB lineage: Bacteria > Bacteroidota > Bacteroidia > Cytophagales > Cyclobacteriaceae > ELB16-189. The sequence continues at coordinate 3,307 of DPLR01000659.1, forward strand.
GGACTACATTATCTCGGGAAGACATTTATGAAAACCCGTGGATTAAGTTAGAAGAACATCAGGTTATTAATCCAGCGGGTGGCCGCGGTATTTATGGGAAAGTGCATTTCAAAAATACCGCGATTGGAATTATTCCGTTGGATGAAAACCGAAACACGTGGCTTGTAGGTCAGCATCGATATACATTGAATGAATGGAGTTGGGAAATTCCGGAAGGCGGTGGACCCGAAGGAACCAGCGTTTTAGAGTCAGCAAAGAGAGAGCTGTTGGAAGAGACCGGCTTGAAAGCAAAACATTGGAAGGAAATTTTGAAAGCCCATTTATCCAATTCCGTTTCGGATGAAGTCGGTTTTGTTTTTCTGGCAGAAGGATTGACAGAAGAAAATCATCAACGTGAAGCAACAGAAGCTGACATGAAAGTTTGGAAGCTTCCATTTGCCGAAGCGTTAGAAATGGTCTTGAGTGGTAAAATCACAGATGGCTTGAGTGTGATGGGAATTCTCAAAGCAGCTCGAATTTTAGGTATTTGAATGGAATTGTAACAATTGACTTCATTTTTCGTCAAAAATTATTGAAACCACGTAACAAAAACCGAAGTAATCAGTTAATAATAACTTGACTAAATTGCCACATGACAAAAATTATTGAAACCCACGACATCAAGAAGATTTATAAGATGGGGACTAATATTGTTAATGCTTTGCAAGGCATTTCCATTTCCATCAACAAAGGCGAGTATGTTGCATTTATGGGCCCATCAGGTTCTGGGAAATCAACATTAATGAATATCGTGGGTTGCCTTGATTCACCAAGCAGCGGCACGTACATGCTCAATAACCAAATGGTAAGTGAGATGACCGAAAATGAATTGGCAATGATCCGCAACAAAGAAATCGGTTTTGTGTTTCAGACATTCAACTTGTTGCCTCGGGCTACGGCTCTTGAAAATGTTGCCTTGCCATTAATCTATGCTGGCTATAACAAAGAAGAGCGCGAAGAGATGGCTATGGCAGCTTTACAAAATGTAGATTTAGCTAATCGCCATCACCACAGGCCCAATGAGCTCTCAGGTGGTCAACGTCAGCGCGTAGCTATAGCAAGAGCACTTGTAAATAATCCTTCAATAATTTTGGCTGATGAACCTACGGGTAACCTCGATTAAAAAACCTCGTACGACATCATGAATTTGTTTCAGGACTTACACGACAAAGGCAACACCATTATTATGGTGACTCATGAAGACGACATTGCTCATTATGCACATCGTATTATTCGGTTGAAAGATGGTTTGATAGAATGGGATCAGGTGAATGATAAAATTCACCGCAGAGAGGCTGCGTCCGTTAGTGCTGAATAATTTTCTATCGTCCTGATCGGTGAGCAATCACTCGGGTATCCACTACATTAGGATCTTTTTTAAATTGATTAGTTGGCGAACCGGGTCGAGTAATCACAATCGCGTAGTCCCACCAGTGGTTAGTAGCCTCGTCCAAGTTAGATGCGCGATAATAGCGATTTTCTCCTTTTAGCGAATTGTCATTGTAGGTAACACCGAAAGTGAATGGGTCGTAAGCTTCAAAAAAAGTATTTCCATCTACTTCCCAATATCCTTTGATCACGATGAAGTGCCCCCAGCCTTGGGTGCTCGCATTGTAAAATTTATCAACATGGTATGCGTTGTTGGTCTGTGCATTGACAAAATACATATCTAAACAAAGAATTACGATGTGACCGTTATCGATTTTGTCCTTTAATAAATTGATGTTGGTGAGGCTAATGGTATAATTGCTGACAGAGTACATGTTCAGGTAATTGATGATGTCGCTCGTATACCACCAACCACCTGAAGATCTATACGTGTTGCGGGCATCTTGTGGAGTTTTATCAAAACTTTCTTCCGCCCATTTAATGACCATAGTAACTGAAGTTGGTCCGCAATTAACACCAGAATAAATGCCTGAATTTCCTTGATCGAAATGCCATTGATAGCTGTCGTTGTTACTCACTTGTTTTGTAATGGTGTTGCCAAGGCCATATGCTTTTGAAATAGGATTAGGAACAACCTCATTTTTCTCACAACGCCAAAACAGAAGCGAAAGAAATAGTAATGTAACTGTGT
>DPLR01000142.1 GCA_003541895.1 Cytophagales bacterium
AATTACGGGGCGTTGGTATCAATGCAGGAAACCCAACACGCGAAGATAATTTTCCTTCGGGCGCAGTTGACAATCTCTTGATCGATTCAGTTGAATACAAATCGCCAATTACTACAGGAGCATGGCGCGCACCGATTACTAATTTCCTTGCGTATGCTGAGCAATCTTTTTTGGATGAAGTAGCTTCGGAAGTAAAGCAAGATCCCATTCAATTCAGATTGAATCTTTTGGATAAAGCAAAAAAATCTCCGGTAGGAGCGATCAAATATGACATCGATCGGATGAAAGCTGTCACACAGTTGGTGGCAGAGAAATCGGAGTGGGGCCAAAAGAAAAATATTGCGCAAGGGTTCAGTGTTTACTTTTCTCACAGATCATATGTGGCACAGGTAGCTGAAGTTGAAATGAAAAATGGAAAGCCTGCACTGCAAAAAATTTATGCCGCTGCCGATTGTGGTGTGGTGGTGAATAAGAGCGGAGCGCTTCAACAAGTACGTGGCGGAATTACGGATGGACTAGGTCATGCCTTCTTCGGGAATCTCACTTTCAAGAATGGTGAACCTGAACAAAAAAACTTCAACGCGTTTCATTTGATTCGCCTGAAAGAAGTTCCTGAAATTGATGTTCATTTTGTTGACAACGGAATTGATCCAACGGGTTTAGGCGAACCTGCGTTGCCTCCAACCGGTGGGGCTGTGGCTAACGCGTTTTACAAAGCAACAGGTAAACGTTGGTATAGTCAGCCATTCATTAAGCAAGAAGGAATGGAAGGTGTAACGCTCGGCCCCAAAGGATGATCAGTCGCAAGACGTTCCTCAAAAAATCATTGACCGTTGGCGCGGGATTGTCGCTGACTGCCAATTCCTTTGCGTCACTTATTTTATCCCAGCAAAAACAGAAACTTGGTGTTGCTTTGGTTGGACTCGGGTATTACAGTACCGATCTTCTCGCACCTGCACTGCAACTTACTCAACATTGCGAGTTGAAAGGAATTGTTACCGGCACACCAGCGAAAGCTGAAAAATGGAAACGTCAACACAAACTTCAAGACAAAAATATTTACAACTATCAATCGTTTGATCGCATTGCCAATAATCCTGACATCGATGTGATCTACATTGTTCTTCCTCCTTCAATGCATGCGGAGTATGTGATCAGAGCAGCAAAGACGGGCAAACATGTGTGGTGTGAAAAACCGATGGCAGTGACCGAACTTGAATGTAAACAGATGATTGAAGCCTGTTCAAAAAATAAAGTGAAGTTGAGCATTGGGTATCGGATGCATCATGAAACGAATACACAAAAAATTATTCAATTCAGGAAGGAATTGAAATACGGGAAAGTTTTGAATGTGAATGCGGCTGCCGGGTATTTTGATTCGCGTACAAACCATTGGAAACAACAAAAGAAAATGGGCGGTGGTGCGATGTACGATATGGGTGTTTATCCGTTGAATGCGATCCGTTACAGTACAGGTTTAGAACCGGTTGCCGTTACAGCAAGGCAATCAACCAAACGCCCTGAAATCTATTTTGAAGTGGATGAGACGATGGAGTTTGATCTTGAATTTGAAAACGGAATTGTAGCCAAAGGGAAGACGAGTTTTGGGATGAGTATGAACGAACTTCACGTGAAATGCGAGAAAGGTGAATATTCACTTTCGCCATTTCAATCCTACACGGGAGTGCAAGGTGAGACAAGTGATGGAATAGTATTATCTCCAGCTTCATTTAATCAACAAGCGAAGCAGATGGATGACGATTCAATTGCTATAAAGAATAATTCAAATGTTCTTGTTCCCGGAGAAGAGGGCTTGAATGATATCCGCGTAGTTGAAGCAATCTATCGTTCTGTGAAAGAGAATAAGCGAGTAACGATTTAGAATGGATATCCAATTCCAATGTTGTAGATCACGGGCTCGTGATAAGCATAAGGCTTTTTGAAGCTTGCCATCGGCAAAACAAAACGACTTCCCTCGGGGCGACCCGGATCGTATGCTTTAATGCCAATATCAAAGCGAAGGATTAAGAACGTAAAATCAAAACGCAAACCGAATCCGGTGCCGATTCCAAACTCCTTATAAAATTTATTGAAAGCGAAACTGGCATTGGCATTGGAATTGGTTTGAACCGACCAAACGTTTCCGGCATCAACAAAGAGAGCGTAGTTTAAAAAACCAACGAGTTTTTGTCTCCACTCAACGCTCGCTTCAATCAATACCTGGCCGGGTCTTTCATATCTATAATTAAAATAGCCACTTGAAGAAGGATTTGTATTTAACGGAGGCGGATCAGAACCAAGTCCTAATCTTCGTGGTCTCCAGGCTCTCACACTGTTGCTTCCTCCGGCAAAGAAGTTTTTTTCGTAGGGTAACACACGGTTTACGCTGTACGCATATCCAAAACCTGTATTAAATCGATAGGCAAAAGCTTGAGTTTTGCTGACGGCAATATTTTTACGCAAGTCAAAGCTGAGCCGGAAATATTTGTAGGGCTCCAGACCTTGGTTCTCAATAAATTTTGGTGAGTAGAGGTTGAGTAATGTACCTCCACTTTCAATGGAAGCACGGATAAATGTCGAGTTTTTTTGAGCTACACCGTAGTTGTCATTCCATGTCATCGATAAAATCATACTGCTGACATACGAGGGTTTGAAAGCATTTGCCAGGTTATTGCCTTGGTATTTTTGCAGGCTGTCTAACGTTTTTTGGAACGGAGTACTTATCGTAGAATTGATAACGTTCAATGTTGCTGGACTGAATGAAAACTGAAGTCTTCGTTGGATGTCCCACGTGTAGGTGGCCGACAACGTGGTGATTGATCGTTGATATTCAGGGCGGTCTGTGTACGTGTAACCCGCCAGCACTTTTGTTCGTGGGTTATTTTTCGCGTAGCGAAAGGCTGCTGTACTTCTAAAGGGAAACAAGAATTGTGGGAATGTGATTGACGAGTTGATGTTTGCTTCTGTACTTCTATAGAAACCTCCTTCGGATGTAACCGCTGCAACGCCTTCAAAACCGAAACGACCGTTGAGTTCAAAGATTTCGAGACCACCAAATAAATTTCTCTTCTTAAAATTAGAACTGATGTAGGGGCCCGGAAAACCTTGAGTTACCGTCATACCTGCTTCGTTGGTCCAAGTGTATCGGTCTAACGGACTGGTAAAAATATTCGCTAGAAATTTTCCGCCACTGGTATCATAATTCAAATTCACAAACTTAAAATTATCGAGGTTGGCAAGTTGGCGTTGTGTATTGAATGTCTTGGTGCGGCTGTACAGACTGTCTTTGGCAATGAACACGCGCTGCGCAAGAATTTTTTTATTGAAGATATCCTCGTACGAATTGAAAGTGATGTTGTGAAACGATTTCGTTTTGCGCTTGCGATTATCAAGACCAGTAGTGGCAGCATCAGTGGTAAATGTCACTGAATCAATTCTGAATTGCTTGTGATAATTTCTTCTATCCGGATTGGCTATTTCTACCTGAAGCTTGATTTTCTGCTTTAGCGAATTTGTATCTACAGCGAAATTCACATACTGCTTGCTGAATGCATAATAGCCGTTATCTTTTAAAAGAAGATCAATACGGTCGCGCTCTTTGCTCAACTTATCTTGGCTGTACTGTTCGCCTTTCTTTACTAAACTTGCTGAAGCATTTTTCAATATGAGTTTCTTTACTTTGCCATCTTGGATAGCAAAGAAGACGGTATCATAATAATAGGTTGGGCCAGGAACGATGGTGTAGCATATAGCAATCCTTTTCTTTTTGAGTTCAGTGTAACCAACTTTTACATGTGCCCGAAAATATCCCTTATTAAAAAGAAAAGTTTCCAGCCTGATCTTCGATTGCTTTAAAAGAGCTGTATCGAACACAACGATGGGTTCGCCCCATTGCATGAAAAGATTTCCGTTATCAATTTTTTTGGTAATGGCGTCAACTTTATTTTGTTTCCGGTACTGTAGGTAAGCAATGCGTTTCTGATTTTTAGTAGCCTTAATTTTCTTATCAAATTTTGCTTCGATCTTAGCTTTTTTAGCAATGAATTTATCTTTATTAAAATTATTTTTCCCGGCATAGTACATGGCTACAGGTATGCTAATGGCCGTAGGCTTTATCCGGCTGTTGGTTTTCTGCACAAAGAGATCGCGAAGCCCCTCAGGATTGAATCGCTTGGGGTAACTAATGGTTTGACGGTATAATATCCGTTGGTTTTCTTGAAGGTGCTTCGTGCCGATGCAATTCGTCATAAGAGCAACCATAACTAAGAGCACGGTTGGTAGGGCAAGTCGTCTTATATTTGCAAGCACTATGTTAGCCAAATCTAAAATAAAGTTCATCAAATCCCTGCAAGTAAAGAAATACCGAAAACAGGAACAATCTTTTGTGGTGGAAGGGGCAAAAAGTGTGCAGGAACTTTTGGGCTCTTCCTTTGAGACCGTATGGGTTGGCGGCACAGCACCCTTTCTTCTAGCTCATACCAAACAACTTTCATCAAAAAAAATAGAAGTTGCAGAGGTGAGCTCAAAAGATCTCGCACAGCTTGGCTCATTTCAAACCAATGAATCCGTCATTGCCGTTGCC
>DPLR01000575.1 GCA_003541895.1 Cytophagales bacterium
AGCTGCTCGGTTTGGTTGTGTGCGCGCGCAATAATTTTATTTTGAGAAACAACTATGGCACCCACGGGCACTTCGCCATTATCGAAAGCCTTGCGCGCTTCTTTCAAAGCTTCGGTCATGAAATAGTCGTGGGAGGAGAAGTCCATTTGTTGAAAAGTTTAAAGTTAAAAGTAAAAAGTTTAAAGTTCGGGCTGAGCTACTTTAAGCTTTTTACTTTATACTTTCAGCTTTTCAATTTTTCCCCATCAAATATTTTTTTGGAGTCATTCCGAATTTCTTTTTGAAGGCAGCGATGAAATGGCTGGGGTTGGTGTAACCCAACTGATAAGCTACTTCATTCACTTTGTGTTTTTTGGTGTCGAGCAGCACGCGAGCATGATCAAGTTTGTGATCGAGCAAGTAACCGAACACGCTGTTGCCGTAAATTTCTTTGAAGCCTGCTTTGAGTTGATACTCGTTTAGCCCGGCAAACTTGGCGAGCTCTTTCAAATTGGGCGGAGCTTCGGCATTTTTTAAAAGATGCTCTTTGGCGTGTTTGATTTTGCGAACGGTTTCTTGGTCATTTAAGAACGGGCAATTTTCTGTATTCGGTTTGCGCTCGGAAAAATAGAGACTCAAAATTTCGTAGGCTTTGCCGTGATAGAAAAGTCGAGAGGCGCTTTCGCTCAGTTGAGTATTGAAAAGTTGATTGAGTACAAGCAGCAAGTGCGGAGGGATTTCGCGCTCATCGTAAAATTTTTGATTTACGTTTTCGGCTTTCAAAAAAGGAAGCACATCGTTAACGAAAAGTTTGTGCATGCTTTCAAGTGAGATGGCCATCATCACCATTTTAGTGCGCGGAGCAAGCTGAATCTGACACGTCAGGTTTTTCTCAGGATTGTAGAAAAAATAATTTTTTTGGTTGGTGATCTCGCGGCTGTAATGCGGACCAAACGCAAACACGGCACTGCCTTCTACACAGAAATAAAAGTGGATGATGTTCTTGTGAAGCTCGGTATCAATGGCTTCTGTTTTTTTTGAAGTATTCTCGCTGATCGACAAAGAAAAATCATCTTTTTCGAATAGAACTTGAATCGTTCCTTGAGAATGAATTTTTGTTTGAGAGGTTTCAATTATTGAATGCATATGAATTTCATTTTTAACCGTTGAGGACGCAAAGGTTCGCAAAGAATTTCTGCGTAACTCTGAGCTCTCTGCGGTTTATGTTTTTTCTGCCAATTCTAATTTCATTTTCCAACTTCTTCAGGGTCACACCACAAGTTCTGATAGGTTGATTCGCTTTTATTAAAATATCCAGCAAAAGTTTCGACCCATTTCAAGTTTGTATTTAAACAAGGAATCATCGTAAACGATTCACCGCCCGCTGCGATAAAAGTTTCTTTGCCACGCATCGCTATTTCTTCTAATGTTTCAAGACAATCGGAAACGAACGCAGGGCATGCCACCAACAGTTTTTTAACTCCTTGCCTAGGCAGCGATTCAAATTTTTCTTGCGTGTAAGGTTTGATCCATTCGTCACTGCCCAATCGCGATTGAAAGGAATGACTGAATTTATGAGCAGGAATTTTCAACTGAGCCGCCACCAATTTTGTAGTTTGAATCACCTGATGCTTGTAACACAAGCTCCAGGCTTCCGATTTTACATCGCAACATTGATCCACTTGATAGCAATGTTTTTTGGTCGGGTCTGATTTTTTTAAGTGCCTAACCGGCAATCCGTGAAAACTGAAAAGCAGATGATCGTAATCCTCTTTCAAATAAGGAGCAATCGATTCGCTTAATGAATTGATGTATTCGCTTTCATCGTAAAACGGCTGAAGGATTTTGAATTTTACATTCGGGCGCAACGATTTTATTTTCTCCACCACATATAAATAGGCCGTCTCATACGATGACATGGCGAAATGCGGATACAAAGGCGCAATAAAAATTTCATCGATGTTGGAATCCATTTTCTCCAACTCGCGAAGGGCTGCTTCGGGCGTAGGATTGGCATAACGCATAGCCACAGAAACGTGCGCATCTACGAATGGCAGCAATGCCTTCCGAAAATTTTCGGTGATTACTTTTAATGGCGCACCCTCTTCCATCCAAACCGACTGGTAGGCATGGGCGGATTTTTTCGGACGGAAGGGAAGAACAAACCCCTCAACAATCATCTTTCTGACCAAATAAGGAGCATCAATTACACGCTCATCCATCAGGAATTGCCGCAAATATTGACGTACATCAGATACTTTAAAGCTGTCGGGAGAGCCCAGGTTGACTAAAATCAGGAAACGTTTTTTCATAGAACTGTCAAATTTAAGCGTAAGCACTGTTTTTGGGAATTTATATCTGGTTATTTCTGGTATTTTTTTTCCAGATCATGGTATTTTATCAGTTTTAAGCATATCATCTTTGCCTTATAAGGGTATTTTTAATGTATAGTCATAACCACAGTTTCACCAAAAAGTTTTACGCGGTGGGTGTCAACTTCCAAAAAACTGACACTCAGCAACGTAGCAAATACTCTATTACCACCGCCCAGATCAGCCAGACATACGAGCAAGCCTCTCCTTGCCTCGAACATTATTTAATACTGTCAACCTGCAACCGTACCGAGATTTACGGATTTGCTCCATGTGAATATGTGATTCTCGCCTTTTTGAAATCACTGAGCGGTGTAACCCACGAAGAAATTGTAGCCCACATCTACATTAAAGAAGGCGATGAAGCCGTGAAGCATTTGCTCACCGTGGCTTCGGGTCTGGATTCGCAGATTCCGGGCGACTACGAGATCATCGGACAGATTAGAAACGCATTCAATCTTTCAAAGAAGATGGGCCGCTCTAACGGTTACATTGAAAAGGTGATCAACCAAGCGATCATGGTTTCGAAGACCATCAAGAACGCGACCGCTTTTTCTGATGGCACGGTTTCGGTGTCGTATGCGGTAGTTCAGGAAGTGAAGAAATTGATGGATCGTGAAAACCTGCGCAAGATTTGTGTGGTGGGTTTGGGCAAGATGGGGCACAACACGTTGAAGTATTTGTTGCAGCATACGCCTGATGCAAAAATCCGTTTGGTCAACCGCGATGAAAAGAAGTTGGAAGAAATTGCATCGACCAATCAATTGGATGCCATGCCTTTCACAATGCTTGATGAAGCCGTTCGCGACAACGAAATTTTGATTATCGCTACTGGAGTTGCACAACCCATTTTGCATTTAAAACAACTTAAGGGAACTTCCGTAAAATATATTTTCGATCTGGCCATGCCGCGCAACGTGGGTGCCGATGTTTATGCATCCAATGATATTCAGGTTTTTGATGTCGACCAGATTTCGGCAACCGTAAATGACACTCTCGACAAGCGCTTATCCGAAATTCCAAAAGTGAAGGCGATTGTTCAATCAAAAGCGCAAGAGTTTTTTGATTGGCAGGAACGAAGAAAATTGCATACCTCTGCTCCGGCAGATTACGAACTATTCAAACCACATGTCACACATTCATCGCATAGCCTCCCGCGACAGTTCGCTTGCTTTATGGCAGACCAATGCTGTGATGGCAAGCCTCAAGCAGCTTGGTTACCCTTGCGAGCTTATTCCGCTTAAAACTTTAGGCGATATCAATTTGGTGGAGCCACTCTACGCCATGGGTGTACAAGGTGTGTTTACAAAAGAATTAGATACCGCGCTGTTGAACAACCAAGCCGACATTGCAGTTCACTCATTAAAAGATGTGCCTACCGTTTTACCCAAAGGATTGATGATTGCTGCCGTGCTTGAACGCGCCAGCAATGACGATATTCTTGTTCATCGCGAAGGGTTTGATCCGGCAAAAAAAGAAAACGCAGTGATTGCCACCAGCAGCATTCGGAGAAAAAGTCAGTGGCTGAAAAGATATCCAACACACCAACTGGTGAACGTGCGCGGTAATGTAGGCACGCGTTTAAAAAAATTTGAAGACGAAGGTTGGGATGGAATCATTTTTGCGAAAGCGGGATTGGAACGCTTAAATCTGTTGCCCAAACATTTTACGGTTTTGAATTGGATGCTTTCCGCACCAGCACAAGGAACCATTGCCATTGTATGTCGAAAGGAAGATAAAGATGCGGTTATAGCTTGCAAGAAAATCAATCACGAACCAACTGAGATTTGTATTTCTGTTGAGCGCGATTTTCTATTTCATCTGGAAGGTGGATGCTCTGTGCCCATCAGTGCATTGGCTAAGTTTGAAAATGAGCACATTCATTTTGAAGGACTCGTTTCAAGTTTGGACGGAACGCGAGAACTGAAAGTGACCAGAAAATTCTTAACCAGCGATTGGAAAAAAATTGGCAAAGCAGCGGCTGATGCCATTCGCCAATCAAATGAAGGAAAATTAATTCTTGATGAGTTCAGGAAACTAAATCGCAACACCAACGGATGAATGTTCTCATCACCAAAAAGATTTCAGAAGAAAATCTCGACTTGATAAAGTCGTGGGGATGGAACTATGAACTTATTGAAACGCTGAAAATAACTTTAGCTGATGTAACTGACATTCCTGAAAAAGCGGACGCTTGGATAGCCTCA
>DPLR01000594.1 GCA_003541895.1 Cytophagales bacterium
AGGGGTGCGGAGCCAGAAGCACTTGCTTTCCGAAAGGCGTAAGTAATCTTCCATTTGGAATAACCGTAGTGCCTTGGTAATCAATGTGTGTGTACTGGTTTTCTGCGGGTGAAGAAATCTCCCAAGCAGTTTTTTTTGAATCTTGTTTACAAGCAACAAGAGATAATAACGCGATGAATAAGAATTGCTTTAACATAACAAGAGGTGATTCTCTTACAAAGTTGCAAGAAAATCATCTCAAGTGTATTTACCGAAAAAAAATTATTGTTGATTAATTACTGGGTGTTAACCACGCTTTTTGAACAGCCAATTGTTCAGCAGTGGCGTTGGCATCGAACTCAACCAAATGTTTTAATTTTTTTTCTACGTTGATGATCGGAGCTTTCAGTTCAACTTCTTTCATTTCACCACTTTCATTTTTTCTCAGCACAACGTAGGAGAGCGTATTGCCCACCGCCAACGACTTGCGAAGTTTATCGAAGAATGCACCCAGCGCTGGTCCGAGGTCAGGAAGTTTTTCGCCATTGATTTGGTCAATCACATCGCCTTCTTTGAAGTTCAACGATTTACCTTGTTCATTTAGTTGTGATGGATCTTTGATGGCAATTCTTGGCTTGCCATCAATGGGAATAAACGTGATTGCTTTTTGATCGAGGCCTGTACTTGGCTCAGCAATTTTTTTCTCGCGTTCATATTTCACGCCAACCAAAGGGAATATCTCTTCGAAAGGCAACGGTTTATTGCCACCAACATACGTTTTCAAAAATTCACCAATTTCAGGATAAGTGAGTTTGGTAATAACATCAAACAACTCTTCGTCTTTGAAGGCTTGTGCTTTTCCGTATTTTTTAGAGAGATCAAAGATCAAGTTTTGCATACCGTATTTGCCACCTGATAGCTTCCTCAACTTAATATCCAAACACATGCCAATGAGTGCGCCTTTTTGGTACACGTTAAAATATTGATCATGATATTTATCAAGCGTGAATTTGCTGATGTCGGTAAAAGGCACATCGTCAACAAAATTATCGGCAATGCTCATCTTTTGTTTGAGCACCGCCAGGTATCGTTCTTTGGTAATGAGCCCGTACTTCACCTGAACGTTGCCGGCAAAATATTCGGTTACACCTTCGTACAACCACAAGTGCTTCGACATTTTCGGATCGTTGAAGTCGAAGAATTGAATTTCTTCTGAGTGGATGGTAAGAGGTGTAACGATGTGGAAAAATTCATGCGCGGCAAAATCGCGAAGCTGTTGTTTGGTTTGCTCTATGGTTTGCTCGGGCATGTAATACATAGATGAATACGAATGTTCGAGTGCGCCATAACTGTTTACGGGTTTGTCAGTCCAGTAAAACATGAATGCATATTTGTCAACGGGAAGTTTGCCGCCCAAATATTCTTTTTGTGCCATCAATACTTCTTTCACGTTTTCGGCAATTTGCTTGGCCGTAATTTTTTGATTGGGCGAGTACGAACCGATCAATACTTCAGCGTTGCCCACTTTTATAATCGCTGTATCTGCTTTAGCATACAACATCGGTGAGTCAACCAGGCGATCGTAATTTTCTACTTGATAAATATCTACGCGTTTATTTTTGTCTTCAGGTTTTTCCACATTCACTTTGGGCAGAGGCTCGCCTGTGCGCTGTGCTACCAAACCGGTTGATCCATAAAAATCTTGCGGACGGGTGATCGTCATCTGGAAAGGAACTTCCTTCAAGCCATCGAGGTAACCGAAAAATCCAGCTTCGTTAAGTAGCACATCTTTTCCTTCTTCAAAGTTGGTACCGGCAGGCCAGAAAATTTCAGCGCCTGATTTTTCGGTATCGAAGGTGTCATCGATCCAATATGAAATTTTAGTGAGCCTTTTGGCTTCTTTTATTTTCCAACCGTTGTCGTTTATTTTTTCAACAGTCAGTTCTTTTCCTTTTTTATCGAAGGCTTTGAAATCAGACACGTAGCGTCCGTAATCGGCAATGGCATAGGTGCCCGGAATAATTTTAGGTAAATAGAAAACAATCTCGTCTTTGGTAACAGCCGGTGTTTTCAGCTCAACAAAAAGTTTGTCGTCTTTAATTTGGGTGAGGTCTACCGAGTATTGGTATTGGTTTTTCTTTTGGCTAAACGATGCCAGGGTAATGCAACAAATAGCAATGGTAAAAATGGTACGCATGAATTATGGGTTTTAAACTGCAATAGTACGACTAAACCGAGAGTTTGGTTGCCCACTATTTTATGAAAGGCCAGTGCACGGCAAAATTAAAATACAAGTTGTTGTAGAAAAGCGGCACTGGCACGTGGAATGTGATAACAGGACTACCAGTATTACACAGTTGGGTGTGCACTTGATTTCTTTTTTTTTATTAAAACCAGAGTAAATTACGGAGGCAATGGAGGGATATACAACGGGATTCCATATATCTAGATGCTGTGTGCCATTTATTTAACCAAAGACTCGAACAAACAAAATTATGAGACAAGGACTATTAATAATCTTCGGACTTCTAACATTGACAAGTTGCAGTATCGATGGAGCATGGAAAGATGAAAACATTGATCCTAAAATCAAAGTTGAGATTAATGATTTGGACAAAAAAATTGTTGAAGCTATAGTAACAAAAAATCCAAAGATCATAAGGGACATATCGAGTGACATATTATTGGAGCAAACAAAAGACTTAGATGGAATGTTTGCCTCATGGACAGCAAAGGACGAGCCTCAAAATTTCCAAATTAAGAATCAGTTTTATTTAAAGAAATCAGCAGCAGGGACAGACTCAAAGGTATTCACCGGCCTAACTGCGGACCATGACTACACAATTAATTTCAAAGCATTGAACAAAGAGATGTTTGTTTCGGTGGGCAAAATAGAACGTGGACTTGAGACTTTGGGGTTAACAATGATTTACGGCAAGTACGATGACACTTGGAAACTCAATATTCTTCGAATTGGGTTCCTTGAAGTTGAGAAAAAAGACGCAATAGATTGGTTCCGCCAAGCCGAAACTAAATACAAGAACGGAAACCTAGTAGATGCCGCCTTAGATTTATCATTAGGCGCTCAATGCTTAAAACCAGCAGATCAATTGTGGCAGTATAAACTTGAAGATGAAATAAATTCCTTTAATCGAAAAGTAACTCAGGAGATCAACAACAAGTATAAATTTCCAATTGCTGTGGAGACGATTAAGTCAAAGCCTGAAATATTTAGAGTTTTTCCCCAGGGAATGAATGAAGGTTTTTTTCCTAGTGTGTTCTTTGTGACAAAGCTCAACATAACTGACTCAACAGC
>DPLR01000185.1 GCA_003541895.1 Cytophagales bacterium
GTCAATTCGTTTTTCCATAATCGATTTCAGAAAGACCTTTGAATCAATTTTATTCAGCGCCATTACCATGGCTGGGTTCATTTGGTTGTTCAACTCAAAATGGTAGCCGTATTCATTTAATTGCTGTTGGATTATTCTAACACCAATGACTGAATGGATTCTAAAGTCAAACAAATAATTGGCCACCTCCTGATTCTCCAAATCAAAGAATCCTTCCTTTACCCAAAGCTCAACGTAAAATTCAATTACATACCATTCGGTGATGTCATTGAAATAATGGTTCCATTCCGGAATCCCTTTCGTGCGTTTGTATTCATCGATGTGATACCAGCCATCCCAATCTTTAAAGAATTTACGACTGATGCCACAATACGTTTCTTCGCCTATGTCGTTGGTTATATTGGCATATCCTCCTTCGTACGATTTGATCATTTCATAGGCATTGAGAAATGAGGCTCTTTGCTTAAATGTTGGTTTTAAAATTGCTTCGTTGACAGAAGTCCATATAAATAGAAACACTATCGTGAATATTTTTTTCATCAGATAAATGCCATCTGACCTATATTGAGCATACAAAAATAGCTTTGGCTCCTCTGTTCTATCTTGATTCAAATCACGTTCTCAATTCGATTAAGATGAGTTTAATCTCCCTGAAAAATAGAGATTGTCATTAAATAGTTTTTCGATTTCTTTTTTCTTTGTATCCCATCCATCGATATGAAGTTTGGATAAGGCAGGTGCGTTAAGTTTAGGTTTATTACTTTCTTATGAATTGCAAGGTCATCCATAATTTTCTTTGGCGCGTTGCAATTATAACATTAAGTGCTCAACTCATATTTATTTCCTGTTCTAGAGAAAAAATAAAATTTACTCCTTCTCGCGATTCATTGATGATAGCGCGGCTGCATCTCAAACAAACTAATTCGACTTTGTTCGTAACGATCCCAAGAAACGTTCGCATAAAGGAGTATTTCAAGTTCATAGACAGTCTTGTTAAAGTTGAAGGTGATCTTTTGAATCAAAATTTAAGCGAATACTTGATCGTACATGCTAATCCATGGCTATTAGATTCACTTCGAAACTCAGATTATTATATTCAGAAGAAAAGAGGGTTCTTTCAATACGATCAGCGCGAAAAAATAATTTTACAACGAGGCGATCGGTTGGTGATGCCCGACAGTGATTTGATAGCCAGCATCAACAACAAACTTCGATCGACCATTTTGGATGTGAATATTCCTGAATATAAACTCAGAATAATTCAGCGTGACGACACAATCTTAACGTGCCATGTAAGGATAGGTCAATCAGCTACAAAATATCTTGAGCTTGCGGGTCGTGAAGTAAACCTTCAGACACCCGTTGGAAAAGGTGAAATCATTAGGATAGAACGGAATCCTTATTACTTAAACCCTGTGGATGGAACGCATTACGACAGCACCCTTCGCGATGATGGACGTTACACTAAAATGCCAATCATTCCATGGCTCGAACCATCCATTAATGGAATTCGCTATGGAACGCTGATCCATGCTACCACTAATGCGAGCACCTTGGGCAAAGCATTTTCGCATGGTTGTGTAGGCACGTCAGAATCTGATGCTTGGTCGATCTATTACAATTCGCCTCTGGGCACAAAAGTTATTTTTAGGTATGATCTTAAGATAAAAACAAAAAAGGGAGACACGCTTATGTTGAAAGATATTTATCGGTTGAGCGATGTTGAGTAGTAAAAGCTATTAAAGCTTCAATGGTATTTTGACTGTGACTTTGAACTTTTGTTTTAGTCAATTTTGAAACTTAAGTAAAGTTGTTACGTTTAACAAAGTAGATTTTCTAACACATCTGAAAAAACTATACAGCTAATTCTTAAAGCTGAACCCGATTAGCAAATGTTAATCACACCAACTTCAAATAATTTCGATTTATGAAAAAGTCATCGATTGTCGTTCTGACAATTGTCGCTGCCCTCACGCTCAATAGTTGTGCAGTTCAAAAAACCGCAAGTAATTTAGGCCCGCCTGATCCGGTGTATGACGAGCAAATTGCCGACACACCGAAACCAACTGTACGCGATACCACTGTGGTTTATTATAATAATAATTATTACTACCGTTCTTATTTTTGGGATAACATGTATCGCATCTTTTTTCCGCACAGATATTATTATGTTATCTCACAACCTGGTTATGTGCCCAAACACAGACGTTTGGTGCGAAATGAAATAGCAACCACCGGTGGCAGGCGCCCATCTCGCTCTTCGAGCAATAGAGGTGGATTTGGACATCATGGATCAACACATTCTGCCATTGGTTAATTACCTTGCAACAATTTAGTTTTAATGAATAGGATTGCGATTAATGGAATGGGAAGAATCGGCAGAACACTCTTCCGACTTTTTTATCAAAAAGGAATGGTTAACCGAATAGTTGCCGTTAATGACATCATGCCGAAAGAGAATTTAATTTATCTCTTGAAGTATGATTCGGTGCGGGGAACTTTGCCGTGTGAAATTCAGATTACCGAACAAGGTTTTTCAATGGATGATCATGAAGTGCATTACTCTCAATCCTCTACAATAGAAAATATCCCTTGGAAAAATTATTCGCTTGAGGTAATTGTTGAAGCCACCGGATTGTTTACGCATTCTTCGAAAGCATCAGTGCATCTGGCAAATGCGAATCGAGTTCTGCTCACAACATTTAGCAGCGATTTACCAACTTGTGTTTTCGGAGTAAATCAAAATGAAGCTTTCAATTCTCGAATTATCTCTCCGGGCGATTGTACCATTAACTGTGTAGCGCCTATTATTCATTTGCTTCTAAAGAATTTGGGTGTCGAATCGGTTCATGCTAATGTAATTCAAGCTTACACCACCAGGCAGCAATTAATCGATTCGCCTTACAAAGGGTTAAGGCGTGGTCGTTCAGCAGCTCATTCGATTATTCCATTTGAAGTTAACATCACTCCGGTACTTGAAACTATTTTTCCTCATCTGAAAAATAAAATCAATGCAATGTCAACGCGGGTGCCAGTAGTTTGCGGAGCCCTGGCTGATCTTTCGATCAACTTGAAAAGCCATTCAACCACCGATGAAATTAATGAGTTGATTTTAAACGCATCAAAAAATGAATTGAAAAATATTTCATCCATCACTTTTGATCCCATTGTGTCAGCCGATGTTCTTGGAAATTCTCATTCAAGTCTGGTTGATGGGTCGCTTACCAAAGTGATTGATGGAACTCACGTAAAATTGCTTGTTTGGTTTGATAATGAATGGGGCTATGCCAATCGTTTGTCTGATTGGCTTAATTCAGTCCAAAAAAAATGAAAAGACATTCGATTATTCCCCGAGAGAATTGGAGACAAAGAGTAGAGCAGATCGGGTTTTCATTTCACACCCTTGACGGTGTTACCTATTGGGATGAAAGCGCTTACTACGAATTTACAAGAGCGGAAGCTGACAAGATTGAACAATCAACGAATGAAATTTATCAACTATGTCTTCATGCTGTTGATCATGTGGTGAAGAAGGGATTGTATGATTTATTTTTAATACCTCATCCGTTCAGAGATAAAATTGAATTGAGTTGGAAGAATCGAGAGCCATCGGTTTATGGCAGATTTGATTTGGTGTGGGATGGCGATGAAAAATCTTCACCAAAGATGCTCGAGTTCAATGCCGACACACCAACTTCATTATTTGAAGGCGCAGCGGTGCAATGGTATTGGTTAAGTGAAATCGATTCGCAAAAGGATCAATTCAATTCCATCCACGAAAAATTGATTGGACGATGGAAGGAATTGAAAAACAAAATTGGCGATGAGTGCTTGTATTTTTCATGTTTACAACAATATCCGGAAGACGTTGTCAATGTAAATTATTTGCGCGACTGTGCGGCACAGGCGGAGATTCAGACGCAATTTATCTCACTGCAAGATATCGGGAGGGAGAATGGATCATTTATAGACCTAGAAGGAAAACCCATTCGATGGATTTTTAAATTGTATCCATGGGAGTGGATGGTGAACGAAGAATTTTCCGATTCATTGTTAAAGTTCAATACGAATTGGATTGAACCGATCTGGAAAATGATCCTCAGCAACAAAGCAATACTGCCCGTCTTATGGAAGCTTTTTCCCGGCCACCCGAATTTATTGGAAAGTTATTTTGGTGATCCGCATCGGCTGAAGAGTTATGCGCAAAAACCATTGCTATCGCGTGAAGGCGCAAACGTAATTTTAATAGAAGACGGAAAAGTGATTTCAAAAACCTCAGGCGAGTACGGTGAAGAAGGATTCATTTATCAGCAGCTTTACAAACTCCCTGACTTCACTAATCATCGCCCCGTGATCGGCTCTTGGATTATTGGAGAGCAATCGGCAGGAATAGGAATTCGCGAGTCAAAAGCTTTGGTTACTGATAACTTCAGCCGATTTGTTCCTCATCTCATTTCATAAGCCAGGCTCTCGAAGCAATTTATTGTCAGTCTATTTTCTGATTTTCATCATTCGATTCAGATGACTTTTTCAGGATACTTGAATTGCAAAACAATGGCAACCAGGTATTTCTCATCTTGCAGTAAAGTTGTAATTGTCGTACTACTCTTCATCTGTACTTTCAATTCAAATGAGGTAAGTAGCCAAACGCTCGCCACAACAGAGCATTCGCACAATTATATAGTACCAACTTCAACCGAGGCGATTGCCAAACACGATAATCTGGAAACGGAATTGGAATTTTATCCCTTCAACATTGTGGTGCCAAGCGATCCGGTTTTTAAAAATGAAGCCATGTTTGACTATCATAAGTTTTCTTCCACAGAAAAATCAGTTTATGGGGTTCGTTTCTTTGCCGATGCCAATACACACTGGGCGAAGACACGCGACATGAAAGACCTAATTATGTACACGGAGTTTTACTACGGGCTAAAGCATTTTCAACTCGGTATGGAAACAGGAAGTGTTACAGGGGAAGAATATGTCAGCATCGGACCACAATATGTAACGTACGATAGCAAAGCTTTTAGGCGTTTATCATTGGTGAGCCGGGTGTTTCCTGATTTTGTTCTTGGCTATGAATTCACAACGCAGGAATTTAATCTCTTTGATCACGTAAATATTTCTTCAACGGGTATGGGACGCATGGTTTTCCCGTCCTACCAAAGAGTGGTGCAAGCATCCGTATGGCTATCGTTTGAAAAAATCAAAGGCATGTATTTCGGGGTTGAGTATGAGTACAACAGCGCATCCTCTTATAATAATTTTAGATTCGAAACGAATAACGAACTCTTTTTTGGGATCAAGGCAGAAATACACTGATCTTTGTTTCAAAATCGATCATGAAAAAAATCGCTTTTCAGATTTTAGCTAAGGTGAACAAATTCATTCTGCCTCGTTACAGCAAACGCGACATTACAAAACTATCTACCATCGACAAGGCTATTGTGGCCTATCGTTACTGGGTAACTATTCACGCAATAGAATGAGCACGGAGTCATTACACGCTATTGCGCACCGTTGGTTTGATGCTTTCAACACCAAGGATTTGAATGCGCTATTGTCGCTATATCATGACCAAGCAGAGCACTTCAGTCCGAAATTGAAAGTACGTCATCCAGAAACCAATGGGCTGATCAAAGGTAAATATGCTCTTCGCAATTGGTGGCGAGATGCATTTGATCGGCTGCCTTCTCTTCACTATGAACTTATCCGCTTAACAGCGCAAGACGATCGCATTTTTATGGAATACATTAGGCATGTTGCAGGAGAAAATGATCTTTCCGTAGGGGAACTCTTGGAGGTGCGCGATGGCTTAATTATCCGTTCGAGCGTCTATCATCAGTGATTTTCATAGGGAAAAATCACTTTTTCATAGGGGAATTTGTACTTTTTTCACGTTCGCGGCACTTTTCCCTAGGGAAAATGCACTTTCTTGAATAATTTTTACTCATTGTTTATTTCTTTGTTACAGAAGCGTAGTATATTTCAGCGTTAATTAACAACCACTTAAAAACAATTTTAAGCTATGGCAAAAAAAGCACCTAAGAAAGCTGCTAAGAAAGCAGCGAAAAAGCCGGCAAAGAAAGCCGCACCAAAAAAAGCAGCAAAGAGAAAACCTAATGCAGCCTTCATGGCAGCGTTAACTCCAAGCGCAACATTAGCAGAGGTAATTGGCAGCAAGCCACTACCTAGAACAGAGATCATCAAAAAAATCTGGGACTACATCAAGAAGAACAAACTTCAAGACCAGAAGAATAAGCGCATGATCAATG
>DPLR01000206.1 GCA_003541895.1 Cytophagales bacterium
TGGTGCCAAGGTTTCTGTTGTCGAGTATTTGAATATCCTCATTCCCACGATGGATGGAACCCTCGGTAAAGAATTGATGAAGTCTACAAAAAAATTGGGAATGGAATTTTACCTGAGCCATAAGGTAACTGCTGTTCAAAACACAGGTAAAGAAGTCGTGTTAACAGCCGAACCAAAAAATGGCGGAGCTGCCATAGAACTAAAAGGCGATTATTGTTTAGTCAGCGTTGGGCGTAGACCTTACACCGATGGATTAGGTTTAGATAAAGTTGGAATTGAAACGGTGAAAGGCCAGATTCCTGTGGATGATCATTTAAAAACCAAGGTTGACAATATCTATGCAATCGGTGATGTTGTGCGAGGGTCAATGCTCGCACACAAAGCTGAAGAAGAAGGAGTGTATGTGGCCGAACGTTTAGCGGGACAAAAACCCCACGTAAATTATTTGCTCATCCCTGGAGTTGTTTACACATGGCCAGAAGTAGCTAGTGTTGGTTTTACCGAAGATCAATTAAAAGAACAGGGCCGCGCTTATAAAACGGGAAACTTTCCTTACAAAGCATTAGGCCGTGCACGGGCCTCCATGGATTTGGACGGGCTAGTAAAAATTCTTGCGGATAAAAATACTGACGAAATTTTAGGCGTACATATTATCGGTGCGCGTGCAGCCGACATGATTGCAGCTGGCGTTGTGGCAATGGAATACCGCGCTTCAGCAGAAGACGTTTCGCGTATGAGCCATGCCCACCCAACGTATATGGAGGCCGTAAAAGAAGCTTGCCTTGCAGCAACTGCCAATAGGCCACTTCATATGTAATTAAGGCAAGGGAATTGCTACAATAATATTGAAAAGGAAAGAGTACGTTTGGTCGTAAGCGTCAAAAGTTCTTTCTGCACTTTCATGATCTCATCTAGATTTAGTTTCAACTCAGTATTGTAAATCTTGTAAATGAATTGCCATTCTGCCTTGTCCATGAAACCATCCGCATTGGCTACTAAACACAACCAAGCCACATAACGAACTTTTTTCTGATGATCTAATTTTTTTAGGGCAGCAACACCTTCAGAAAAAATAGTTTCGCGATCGCGATCTTTAAGTGATTCAAGAATGGATTTGAAATCACTTTCAAGGATACCCTCTACCTGAGTCATGTGATTGCCCAACGTTACTTCGCGCTCATTGACTTCTCCATCGGCATGTACCAAAAGGTAGTAGAGTTTGATCAAGGCTATTTTAGAATCCATGGTTTGTGTGTTCAACCTTGCTGGTAGAAATATTGTGCCAACTAAAAATTACACTATACGACCACCAAATTTACGGTATCTTCAATAAAATTTTCCAAGTATGGGAAAAAATACCCCAATATTTTTTTCGAGCATAGAACCGTCTCATCTATTTTTATAAAGTTCATTTAATAGAATCAGGTTGGTGGATAGCGTTATTGCCTTACATCAATGCAGGGTAGGTCCCCTAGCCATTTTTCACAATTTCGAATACGGGCTTTAGTCTCAGGTCCATTTCGAATAGATGATATGGTGCGGTGGGGCCTACTCTTTTCTTTTAACCTTCGGCCAAAAAGATTGGTAAAGTTCAATACTCATTTTTCTTTTATTTCATTAAAACAAAAGGGGAATGTGCTTGGCACAAATCCCCTCTTTGTAATGTCTTAAAAAAATTATTTCGCGTACGCTACACTTCGCATTTCACGAATCACAGTCACTTTTATTTGCCCTGGGTATTGCATGTCGCGTTCGATCTTTTGCGAGATATCAAAGCTCAATTGCGCTGCGCGTTCATCGGTTGCTTTTTCAGCATCTACAATCACGCGCAATTCACGACCTGCTTGAATGGCATAGCATTTTTCAACGCCTTCAAAACTTAAACCCACATGCTCCAGTTCTTTCAATCGCTTCATGTATTGCTCCATCACCTCACGTCTAGCACCAGGACGAGCACCAGAAATTGCATCGCAGGCTTGCACGATGGGTGAAATCATATTCGTCATTTCAATCTCGTCATGGTGCGCCCCAATGGCATTGCAAACCACAGGATGCTCTTTGTATTTCTGTGCGAGCTCCATACCCACGATAGCATGTGGTTTCTCTAACTCTTCGGGCCACACTTTACCAATGTCATGCAACAAGCCTGCACGTTTGGCTTGCTTCACATTCAAACCAAGTTCAGAGGCCATGATGGCGCAGAGGTTCGCCACTTCGCGTGAGTGCTGCAATAAATTTTGTCCGTACGATGAACGGAAACGCATGCGGCCAACCATTCGCACCAAATCAGGATGCAGGCCGTGAATCCCTAAATCAATAACTGTGCGTTCGCCAATCTCATTGATTTCATCTTCAATATTTTTTGCGGTCTTAGCAACAATCTCTTCAATACGAGCTGGGTGAATACGTCCATCTTGCACCAACCTGTGCAAGGACAAACGTGCCACTTCTCTGCGCACTGGGTCAAACCCTGAAATGATAATGGCTTCGGGTGTATCGTCAACAATAAATTCAACTCCGGTAGCTGCTTCTAATGTTCTGATGTTTCTTCCCTCCCTGCCAATAATTTTTCCTTTAATATCATCACTCTCGATATTGAAAATAGAAACGCAGTTTTCTACTGCTTGCTCGGAAGCCGTGCGCTGAATCGTTTCAATAATAATTTTTTTTGCCTCTTTTGTTGCGCTGAGCTTGGCCTGTTCCATAATGTCTTTTATGTAACTGCTCGCTTTCGTCTGCGCTTCTTCTTTGAGTGACTCTACTAGCTGATCACGTGCTTGATCGGCCGTGATCTTTGAAATGTTTTCAAGCACGGCCACTTTTTGCGCATTGAATTTATCCAGTTCTTCTTTGCGCTTTTTAACCAACTCCAACTGTTGAGCAATATTTTGCCGTTCTTCATCAACGTCAGCTTCTTTGCGTTTCAGCGTTTCAAGTTCTTTGTTTAATTGAGCTTCGCGTTGTTTTACTTTTTGCTCATTCGCGATGATCTGGTTTTTCTTGCGGTTAGCTTCTTCTTCAAACTCCTGCTTCATCTTCATCAATTTGTCTTTAGCTTCGATGATGCGGTCTTTCTTGATGTTTTCGGCTTGTAGTTCGGCCTCTTTAATGATGAGCTTAGATTTTTCTTCTGCGTCAATTCTGTTTCTGCGCAATCTTCTCTTGTAAAGAAAATTTCCGAACAGCAGGCTGAGCACAACCGTGATTGCAAAGGCGGCAACCGAGATTGAAATTATTTCTATGGAATCCATAAGGTATACGTTAAAGGTTAAACAATACCCCGGATGGTCAACCGACCGCCAGATGAAAGAGGAATGGAGATTGAGCTAGACTTGCGAAACCAATTGATTGAGCTGTTGAATTTTCTCAATCACCGTTTGATCGATACTCGAATGGTTTTCCTGATCAGTCATTTTTTCAATCAGGCAGTCAAAAGCAACCATAGCGAGAAGGTCCTGTTTATCGTCAATACCGAATTTTTCGCGGTAGTTCTTTATTTTTTCATTGATGAGTTTTCCGGCTACCCGCATCCGCTCTTCTTCCGAGCGTTTTACTTTCATCGGGTATTCGCGGTCTGCGATTTTTATTCTGATCGAGAGTTCGTCCATCAAAGTTAACTACCGTTTTACCGGCTTACGTGTGCTATACATTTATCGATTTCGCGGATGTAGTCGTCCACTTTCTTTCTCAATTCCGAAATACTTTCGTCTTCCGGGGAAATATAATCTGCAATCTTAGTGATTTTCACCTGATTTTGAAAATTGGCCAGTTGCTCCTCGCGCTTGCGAAGGTCGGTGCGCAACTCATGGTTCTCTAGCTTAACAGTACGGATTTCGTCTTTCATCATTTTGTGATCGCTGAGCAGCATCATGATTTTGCGTTCGAGCCCTGCCAAAGTGTTCTTCAAAGCTTCTTGATCCATTACTTTTTTATTTCAATTGTCAATTATGAAATATAAGTGTTAAAATTTGTCCCGATGAATTGATCATTTCCTAATCACAGCACCCATCTTCCCTTCAAATGCGCTCATCAATTTCGTCATTGTTTTGTCAATCTCCTCGTCAGTCAGCGTTTTATTTTCATCTTGCAATGTAAAAGCAAGCGCGTATGCCTTTTTTCCC
The DNA here is from genome assembly GCA_003541895.1 of Cytophagales bacterium. GTDB lineage: Bacteria > Bacteroidota > Bacteroidia > Cytophagales > Cyclobacteriaceae > ELB16-189. The sequence goes on from DPLR01000206.1 coordinate 4,122, forward strand.
TGATCGATTTTCTCTCCCTCGTAAACATCAAATGCTAGAATTTCTTTTATCAAACGCGGTTCAGTAGTTCTGGCTAAGGTTTCAATTTCAGAAAACTTCACTTGGCTATCGAGCACCAGCGAAAGGTCTCTTCTAACATCAGGAAATTTAGGAACGTCTTGCACAACGAACTTAGGATTTGCCGCGTTGAAAAGCAAATCAGTGCTGAGGTCAGCAAAGAAAACTTCGCGTTTAATTCCAGCTTCCTTCGTCCACTGGTTTTTTACCTTCCCCACTTTCCCAATTTCTCTTTTCCCTTGTAGAATTTTTATTCCATACTCAAAAACATCGTCAACAAATTGCTCTTGTTTTGTTTTTGAAATGCCCGACAACTCCAGGATTTGGTTTACCGCCTGAGCAATGTCATAGAAATTTACCGAGTGCGATTTGTTCTGCCAGTTTTCAGTTTCACTGTCACCAGTAAAGTAAATTGCCAATCGTTCTTGTTCATGCAAATTATTCGCCTCGCGCCAA
>DPLR01000297.1 GCA_003541895.1 Cytophagales bacterium
AGAAAAAATAGAAGACGAGGTTTCGTTAAAATACCTCATTAAATTTTATCATGAATTTCCTGACACAGAAAGATCAAAATTTTTTATTGCATACTTTGATAAACTTGCGGGAACGAAATTATTGAAACGACAAATTGAAAATGGCATGAGCGAAGATGAAATAAAGAAAACCTGGCAAAAAGATTTGAAAGCTTTTAAAGTGAAAAGAAAAAAATATTTACTGTATCCTTAAAAGATGTTCCCTGCTTTGATAGCTCACTTTGCATCAATACAAAAAATGATTGATCACTTATGACCAAGGAAGAGAAAGTAAAAGACATACTTAAAATACTTGACCATTATTTCCCCAAGCCGGAGGTGCCTCTTCAACACAAAGATGCTTATACACTTTTAATCTCGGTTTTACTTTCGGCACAATGCACCGATGAGCGCGTGAACAAAACCACCCCTCATCTTTTCAAACTTGCCGATAATCCGTTTGATATGATGAAGTTGTCGGTAGAAGAAATTCGCGAAATCATCAAGCCATGCGGCCTCTCGCCTATGAAATCAAAAGGGATTGCAGGTCTTTCAAAAATTTTAGTGGAAAAATATAATGGAAGAGTGCCCAATACTTTTGAAGAACTGGAAGAGCTGCCTGCCGTTGGACACAAAACTGCTTCCGTAGTAATGACGCAATGGTTTGGCGTTCCTGCTTTTCCTGTTGATACACACATTCATCGGTTAGCGTATCGTTGGGGTTTATCGAATGGAAAAAATGTAGAGCAAACAGAACGAGATTTAAAGCGATTGATCGCTGAAGAGAAATGGAACAAAGTGCACCTGCAAATTATTTATTTTGGAAGGAGCTTTTGCCCCGCGCGCGGCCACGTGTGGACCGAGTGCCCGATTTGTAAAAAGTATATGCGAAAGGAGTTGAGGGATTGATCCTTTGATTATGTCATTAACAAGCAACTAAATTCAAGCTGAATAATTTTTCTACTATATGTAACTTTGAGCTATGGGAAAAATAAAATTCAACATAGTCTACGAAGGTCAAAATTTTGATCATTATCAAAACACTATTCATGAGTATAATCATTTTAAATATCTCGAAGATAAATATCGTTTTACTTTAATCGAACAATACGAGTTTGATGGGGAGAGCTTTCATTTAAAAATTGAAATTAAAGACACCGATTCAATCGATTGGAGGAAATTTGAAATTCCACAAACTGTCTTGGGGTTGATTAATGATATTCTGGGATATACTGAGGCCAAAATGAAAATCGACAAGCTCCTAATACAAATCAAGGGGACTCGATTTGAGGAACGGTACCAATTAAAACGTTTAGGTGACGAGGTGATTAGCATCTATAGTGATCTTAAATTGAGTGACCATATTGAGAATTCAATGATTCAGCAGCGAAAAAGATGCGCAGACTTAGCGCATACTTTGAACAAGGAAGTAAGCGCAATTAATTTATTAAAAGACAAAGACGCTCAGTACAAGAAAAAGAATTACTTGGCTGATGCCATACGGAATTTAGACTCTAATATCTTTTTGATGGTCCGAGCGTTGGATGATTTGAAGCTTGTCAAGAAGTAAAAAATGTCACATCATCAAATACTTCTCATTGACATAATATCTCCAAATGAATAATCTTAGAATCATCTTCATGGGCACGCCCGAGTTTGCTGTGCCAAGTTTAGAAATACTTGTTGAAAATAAATTCAATGTGGTAGCTGTGATCACTGCGCCAGATAAACCCCAAGGCCGTGGGCAAAAGTTAACGGCATCGCCTGTGAAAGAATGTGCATGGAAGTATAACATTCCGGTGCTTCAGCCAACGAATTTGAAAGCACCTGAATTCATTGAAGAGCTAAAAAGTTATAAAGCCAACCTTCAGGTGGTAGTCGCATTTCGCATGCTTCCTGAAATTGTTTGGTCTATGCCATCGCTTGGCACTTTCAACTTGCACGCATCGCTCCTACCGCAATATCGAGGAGCCGCTCCAATCAACTGGGCGATTATCAATGGTGAAAAGGAAACAGGTGCTACTACCTTTTTTCTAAAACATGAAATCGATACAGGCAGCATCATCTTTCAGGAGAAAGAAAAAATTGATGACAACGATGATGTCGGAAAATTGTACGAGCGATTGATGCACAAAGGAGCCGCTCTTGTTTTGAAAACAGTAAAAGCAATTGAAGCAGGATCAGTTGAAACTAAACTCCAAGATGAAACTGCTCAGTTAAAACATGCACCGAAAATTTTCAAAGAGACTTGCGAAGTAAACTGGAGTCAGCCAGCTGAAGTGATCCGAAATTTTGTACGAGGATTGAGTCCTTATCCTGCAGCATGGACCAAATTAAACGGAAAGGTTTACAAACTTTTCAAAGTAAAGTCCGTAGTTGACAGTCGACAGTCGGCAGTTGACGCAGGACAAATTGATACTGATAATAAAACATTTCTCAAAGTAAAAACCCTTGACGGATGGATTTCCATTCTTGAAATGCAACCTGAAGGAAAAAAGAGAATGACTGTAGACGATTTTTTCAGAGGGAATAAAATCAACTAACAGGCGTTAATTAAATTCTTTTTAGAAAAAATAATTTTTTTCAAACGTTTGCTTTTGGCTAAGTCCTCTTCAAATGTTCGCATTGAAAGGAGAAACAATTAACTTGTGGCTTCATGGAACTTGCACGTTACATTGAGCACACCAATTTAAGCCCAGCCATCACCATTGCAGATGTAGATCGTTTGGTTGCAGAGGCGAAGCAATTCGCATTCTTAGGTGTGTGCGTTCCGCCCTTTTGGGTAAAACGAGCTAAGCGCGAAATAGGAAGTGAAAATATTTTATTGGTAACCGTGGCCGGGTTTCCGTTGGGGTATTCCATGACCGAAACAAAGCTTGATGAAATCAATCGCGCTATCGATAATGGTGCTGATGAAGTTGATGTAGTATGGAATCTATCTTCGTTCAAAACCAATTTACCATGGACGAAAATAGAAATTGCTAAATGCAGCAAGCTGGCGCACGACCGTCAAAAACTTTTGAAGGTAATTATCGAAACTTCTTTTCTGTCAGATGAAGAAATTGTTTCGGAATGTGCACTTTGCGTTGATGAACGAGCTGATTTTGTGAAAACATATTCGGGTTTTTGTGGTGGAGCACCTCACGAGCATCACA
>DPLR01000085.1:0-256 GCA_003541895.1 Cytophagales bacterium
AACCGTTACAAATATAACGGCCAAGGACATCAAGGGTAAAATCGGTCGTTTGTGGGGTTGAGCTGGTGGCCATGTTCATCTCCAATCTCGCTCAGGAAAACAAGAAACACTCGCAGAAATTATAAGTGCATGTTTTTTCCTACCTTACGCGATAAATTCAGTGGAAGCTATGACATATTTCACTTGAAAATGGCAAAATAAAAGCGTTTATATCCCAGATAAGTCAGGCTATTGGCTTAGCGTACTATTTTTTCCG
>DPLR01000085.1:373-4395 GCA_003541895.1 Cytophagales bacterium
GATTTTGAAGTGTTTGCCGGAATTCATTGCGATTCGGTAATAAATAAACGCCATCACGCAATACACCGCAGCCCAAAGCTTTGACAGCTCGCTAATTGATTGCTTCATTTCAGGTGTGTTGGCTTAGCGTACTATTTTTTCCGTTTTCCCTGTTTGCCCCTTTTTCAATAAGAAAATCCAATTATTCTTCTGACGAACGGCAAGAATTGTTCTGTTATGCTATTTCTGTCCGAAATACTATTCACAATCTTGAAAAAGGACTTATGCCCCATGAGCCTCTTGGTATTTAACTCTTAGAAAACGATTTTGTTTCGTAAGTCTTGCTCTTATATAGGGTTCTAACTCATTAAGATAGCTTGCTCCATCCATCTCCAGCCTATCAGAATTGAGAGTTAGAATGTATTGTGTCGAACCAAACTGCGCTTTGTCTTCGAGAAATTTAATGCTCTTTATAAGCGTGTCTTGATCGACATCGAAGATGTTGTCGTGAATTAAAAAGCGGGGGTGTTTTTTTTGCGTATTCGGGTTTAATAATAAAGCAATATCATATATAAAAACTTTTTCCCTCTCGACACTGTGGCTTCCATCACTGTCTATTCGCATGATTATTTCAATAACTTGCTTCTTGTTCGTGTTTTTTATCTGGAAAGAGGCAAGTTTATTCCCTTGAACATATTCATGTATGTTTAATATAGTCTTCTGAAAATCGTCAATCACATCCTTTTGTGATTGAATTTGGGATTGTAACTTCAATAAGCTAACTTCCTTCTCGCTTTTAATTCTTTGCTTCTCGGCTTCCAGTTGGTCGAACCTGTCTACAAAACTTCTTAGCTGTGAAAGTTGATCCGTTTTTTCTTTGAAAGCGGCGTATGTTTGCTTAAGATTTTTCAACTCACCTTTTTGATCCAATACGGCTAGACTTTCTGAATATCTTTTGTCGAGCGCCACCAGCTCTTTGTCGATTTCAGCGACATCCTTTGACAAAGATTCCTTTCGCTCATTGATGAGTTGGTTTTGAAATTCGTCAATCCTATTTTTGAAATCCATGACTTCAATTAGGTTTTTTGATATTAAATTACCCAATCCATCTACAAGCTGATCGTAAAATTCAGAAATCTCACTGGGATCAATATCCACTTTTTGAGATACTGTTTTTAATTTTGCGAGTTGTTGTTTTAATAAGGCTTTTTGGCGACGATGTGTTTCAATTTGTCCCTCTAGGGATATGATCTCATCTTTAACAATTTCATATCCGGTGAGGTTTTCTAATTTACTAATGCTAGTCTCGATAGAGTGCACTTCGTCATCAAGTTCATTCAAATCTGACCGTGCGTCATCTATGTCTTTTTGCCTTAGTAAAGTAACATTTTCCTTTATACGAGCTATATCGCTCGATATGTCGTCTATAGCTTTTATGTGCTGTTTGATTTGCTCGTAAAGCTCAATTTCAATCCCTAATAAATATAGGTGAGGGGCATAATTTTCCGGTATTCTGAATTTTGTATCATAGCAGTTTACAAGAGACTTAAATTCAGAGCGTTCATCTCGAATTAGCAAACCGAGCATTTCTCTAAATGTAGGGTAATTTGGAGCGACAGAAGCGAATAATTTTTCTCTTAGATATTTTGTGGCATCCTCGATTTTTGCAAACTTAAATTCATGGTTAGCCTCGATGATTGTTGGTTCTTCGGACTCTTTAAGCGATCTTTTGATTGTGTAGGGTTTGCCATGAATTTCAATATCTAAGCATACATAAGTTTCAGGTGAGAATACCTCTCTAGGGATGAGAGCGACCCGACTGTGTGATCTTTGCTTGAGTAATGCAAAATTTATAAACTCAATACAAAGCGATTTACCAACCCCATTTCTTTTATCGCTAGAGTCATCCTTTTCGCCAAGAATGAGGTTCAACCCTTCCGAAAAAGGAATTGGGTCAGTTACCTCCGGCTCTGTGTAAAGACGCTTTATCTTTAACATTTTTTTGTTCTGATGATGTACGATTTTTGAAAGTCAATTAAGCCCAAACTAAACAGGAAGAACATCGCAAAATAAAGATTCTTAGGGCTAAACCACTTCTCATTCTTAAAACGGTCAGCAACATCAAACACGCTTATTTTATCGACCTTCTTTTCCTGCATAAACGCAAGTACCTTGTACCCTAAGACGGGGGGAGAGGTCATAATATCTTCATCTTTAAGAAGCAAGCTAGCCATGTTTTTTCTCTTTATTAGGGAAGACATTACAGCGTATCAGTTGATCCACCAAAAAGAATTTTATGGCACTTTCGTCATACTCAACACCATTGCTAGAAAGTATTGTTTTATATTTTTCAACAAGTGCTTCAAGACCCTTCTTTGCGTCTCCGTTACAGCTGGTTAAAATTTGGTCGCTGTCACTCTTCAAATGTAACCCCAATCGCCTAATCCGTGGTTGCCCAATGTCAGATTGCTGCATAACATCTATCAGAACTTGTCCATATTCAGTGTAGAGGTTTTGGTACTCTTCGGTTAGAAAATCAGAATGATCTGCAAAGCGTTTGTAGATTTTTCCCTCTGGGTCAGGAGCTTCTAAAAACCCATTGCCCGCTGATGGTTGGCTTTCATCACTAAGATACCCAATAAGAGACACGAACGTTTGTATCTCTTTTGCTAAAATATGGTCTGAAGTGAATTTGATCTCATTAGCCAAAAATGCATAAATTTCCTTTATACGCTCAAGCGAAAGATCGTTAATATCCTTAATCAGGCTGCTTATATCCCAAATATCTTCTTTGGTGTTCAGTTGGTAGAATGCTTGATCGCCAACGTAATTATCCCGATGGTTTGCTTTGGTTGTGATATTCAATATAACGAGATTGGCGTATTTCTTGTAGAGTTCCTTTTTAATAAAGGCGTTTACAGTTTTCTTCGTTTTTGAGAGATCAGATGTAGACGTAACCTGAAAAGCTATCTTTTTTTCTTCGTCACCAAGGTCAATCGCCGCGGCATTTTGTTCAATAATGTTGATGTTTTGCAATTTGTATCCATAGAGCAGATTCAAAAAATCTCTGTAGAAATTTTCTGAATAGATATTTACATCTGTTAAATTGAGAGGATTTGACAGCTCCACTTTAGCTTTCAGGAAAGAAAGTCGCTCGATAATTTTATCGGTATAGGTTTGACGCTCCATCATTTTATAGGTGTTCTTTCAACATGGTTATTACGACTCATAATTTTGTTGTTTTGAAGCTTTAATTATTAAATTCATTCTATTTACCCCTTCATTTATATCAAAGCAGCAAAATTAATCCTGTAAACTCAGGTAAAGCGTTGAGCAGCTTTGCCACGACCGCGGGCTTTCTCAAATAATTATCTTTCGTGTGAGTGATCATCGCCGCTACTTACCAATTTATCTACGATAGGCGGTTTAATTATCGACGTGGCTGCACACAGCCTTTCTTTGTCGGCCAATATCTGCTCCCGCAACAGGTCATGGTCGGTTTTAACAGGCGGCAAGCTTTTCACAAAATCTAACACCCGGTCAGCATCTTTGTTGTTGCCAACATCGCGCAACACCTTCTCAGTTGCAAGCCAATCTTTTACCACATTATCACGGGTAGCAATCAGTTTTTCTTTGCTGGAAAAGTCCGGCTTGCCCCCATTTAAAAGCTCATTCAGGACGCGCTCAACTTGAGCTTGCAGCAAATTCGATGGGATAGGTGGCTTTATGTTTTTTTCTTCATTCTGGCCTTCTGTGCGCCATTTTTCAAGGCGTTCTTGATGTTGGTGTATGGCACTTTTAGCACTACTTTTGCCTTTTCCACGAATAGCGGCTGGTGTGGCGTTTGCTTGGACACCTTGCGCCCTGAGTGCCTGGGCGAATTGCTCCCGCCAGCGTTGCAATGTTTCCCTACGAATATAAAGTCGCTCCCCTGTTTCGCTAACCGCTTTCACAACCAAATGGACGTGAGGATTTTTGCCGGACTTGGTTTTCTCGTGTTTGGGATCGGTCGCGGGATCATGCAACACCATCGCGTAACGATA
>DPLR01000685.1 GCA_003541895.1 Cytophagales bacterium
AATAACCATATCAAATAGTATGAAAAAAGTTGGTGTGGTGATTAGTTGTTTCTGGAATACTCCGGACACACTTGAGAAAGAAAGATTAAGTCTTGGAGAGGTAAAGGACGAGGAATACGATATCCGCAATGTGACCTTTTATAATATTGATGGATTGGCTCCGGCAAAAGATGATGATGATGTGTTTAACAATACGTATATCTATTGCTCTGGCCAGACCTTTTGTTCTCCTTTCAATTTAAAAACGGTAAAGGCAGCTTGGGAGGCAAATACCGACTTATTGAAAGATTCTATAAAAGATAAAGGAGTTATCAATTAAATTTATATGGCAAAGTCAAAAGCACATCCGGGGTTTCAGGCAGTACAAAGTCAGATTGCCAAGAAACAAGGAATCTCAAAGAAAGCCGCCGGAGCAATTCTGGCAAGTAGTACGCGCAATGCAAGCGCGTCTGCTAAACGAAAGAATCCGCGATTAAAGCGGGTGAAGGGTAAGTAATCTCTAATACAATTAAATATGGCTATGAATGGCGCATACGGCGGGAAATCCGTTAAGAAAAAAATGACTACCGGAGGTGGTAAAACAAGATCAGCTGGTACGGCTAAACGCAGTGCTGGTACAAAATCAACTGGCTCAAAATCGAGCACAACCAAAAAGGTTGGTGGAAATACTAACTATAAGATCACTGGTCCTAAATATTAATTGTTATATTTGGATCCTGGTCTGATTTGTTTTTTGCACACAAATCTAAATTTTGGGTTAGGTATCATTGAAACCGGTTTCGCGAGATCCGGTTTCTTTGTTTTATGCCGAACCATGGTCAGCATACGCCACCGTATAGACACCCTATTTTACTGGTTTTCTTCATTTTTAATAGTCTCCAATTTTGGCAATACTTGCGACAGAACTATTTTAGAATGATTCTGAATTACGGTTTGGAATTTTAAAATAAAAATTGCAATTGTATATTTGGTTCACAAACTGAAAGTATGGCAGAACAAAAATTCCAATTCGTTGGTCCGAATAATTCCCTAATCAACATCATCGCGCAGAATCGTGATACGCTCATTGATTTTCTTAAACAGAATCTCAAAGAAGAGAAACCAGATATGCTTATGAGTTTGCAGCGCGGTGATTGTGGTTGCGTACTTAACTGCAAAACTTTTGAGGATATTCCAAAAGATGATGCGATCTGTGAACACCATCACTTTTTTATTCTTTACGTGGATAATCAAGTTCCGGAAGTACAACAAATGATTCTTAATCCGGGAGGTAAAAAAGCATGATCTATTCAAAACTTACATTGGCCGATACGGTTTATTCAATCAACGCGATTGATATTACCATCAAGGAGCATAATATCATTGGTATTGAATTGGTACCATGTTTTGTCGGGCCACAGGAAATGCTTTCTCTTTCAGAAAGTGTTCTGATCTTAAAAATGTCAGCCGGTACCAGATCTCATGCGTTCAAATTGGATGATGAGGGAAACATACTGGATGAAGATTCAATTTATTTTTTCTCCCTGCAGGAAGCAGAGGAAGAATGTGTCATACTACGAACTAATGAAAACAGAGCAGAACGAGATATGGATGTGTAGAATCTTTCTTAAACGAGAGAATGTTGCTAAGAATCGTAAAACCAAATATGTACAAGGTGTTGTAAAGTATTTGGCAATAATGAATGGTGATGAACTGGTTATGAATCAGACGAACCGTAGAACACTTGGTCGCGTATTTCGTAATGAACTGGATAAGAACTTTACTATTGATCATGTTACCAAGGTTGAAAGGATTAAGTATTTGGGTAAATCGCTGGCAATTGAATAACTATGGGTTTTAATTTATTTGGATATCGGGTTGTTGACAACAAAAAGATTTCTCTTTCTGCAAACGAATGGGATAGTCAACGCCATGCTTATGATAAAGAATTTGCCTATACAGAAGGTTTTGAATGGGTTTATCTTCCGGCTGAATATCCACAAGACACAGAAATCTATGCCCGGCCAAAATTTCCATTTAGAGCAATTGAATGGATTCATCAAAATATTCCGGAAGAAGTACAGTCAAGATATTTGAATATTCTTGATCTGATGAATGAGGATCAAACAATTTATTTTTATTTCTCCAATTGATATGAAATTTCAAGACTATAAATTTTATCTATTCAGAATAAAACGTGATATGCTTTGGTTTTATACCGGTCAGGCTGTTGCAACCAAAGGATTACAAAAATGGTTTACTACGGATGCCATTCGCGCTCTTTATGAAAACGGATACATCGAAATCATTTCAGAGATAGTTCCGAAGAAAAATTGAACCTGAAGATGTTAAGGGATAAAATCAAAAAGGGGGCCGGCAAGACCCCCTTTTCTTTTTTCAAACTGACATCAAGCCTTGGCAAACTTGATTTAATCCACGGATTCAAATATACAATCTTTTGGGTTTGCTTGTTTATAACGGTTCTAAATTTCTCCTTGGGTTTGGTTTTTATAGATTCTCTCTGTATTTTTGGTTTTCAAACTGATTGACCAAATGGTAGTAAAAAGGGTTTCGGCAACGATCATTACTGTGGACGATGTTGTTTTTGAATACAACGAGCGCACACTTACCTATGAAACGTTTTCCGATAATTACGATCAAAACCACGTTCTGTCACTTAACCATTTCCTCGTTACTGAAACGCCGGAAATCGAAAAGGAGTACAAAGACTATTTCCGTTTTCTTGATAAATTGGCTGATCTTCTAAAAGAAAGGGGTATATGTTCGGAACTTTAATATCCACGGATAAGCAAGGTAATGTTAAAATCAACGACAAGTATTTTCATCTCTGTCCAGAATTGGTTGCAGTATTAAATGATAAAAATCTTGGTGGTCCGGTTATTCGTTATATCATTAATGTATATGATCGTAAGTCTGTATACCGTCATTTCCCGATTGATATCCGTAAGGAAGAAGTATGTATGGCTATTTGGGACAAGAAAGAAAATCCACGATTGTCGCATGAATTGGTTCAAAAAGCAATCAGTCTTTACGAATACGTACAATATGATCCGTTGATTGAGCAATACAACGCCATGGTGGCAAAGAATAAAAAGATCATTGAGGTTTTCAATACGATTCAGGTTACTGAAGCAAACATTAGCCAGGTCAACAAATGGTCAGCTGAGATGCAAAAGTCAACTGAAGGGTTGGAAAAGCTCCGTGAGCGCATTCAAGCGGAAGAAGAAGAACGTGAAATCATGGGCGGTGGATCTGATAGCTTGAGTTATATTGAAGAACGTTTAATCAGAAGGCAAAAGGAAATGAATGGATAAATATTATGAAACTTGCAAAATAGCTGGAGGCGGTTTGCTGATTAATAAAAAACCAATTGAACAGGCATCAAAATTAGAATTGATTCAAACTGTTCACTATCTTCACCAACAGGTGAAACAAGAAAGAACTACGGGAATTGAACTATTAAAAGACTTTGCCCGGATAGCAACAAAAAGTAGTAATTAATTAATAATCAATATGGAAAAAGAGGTTTTAAACGGTTTTGAATTATCCAAAATCAAATTATTGAAAAACGGTGGTATTGAGGTTGCTTATTCTCAAGCAATGACATCAGGAGATGTTACCAATACAGATACGTTTTTGAGAAAGTCAACAAAGGATCCACATCCTGATTTAGTAAATGCCATTGCTGGACTTAATAAATATCTGGCAAAAGTTCATAATTTACTTGCTTTCAAATCATTGTTAAAGATTAACGCAACAACAAAATTATCTGAAGCTGTTAAAACGATGGAAAGCACGTTTGAAAAACTTGAAGATGAGGTATTGAAACATATTGAAGTTACTGGTGTTTCGATCTCAGGAGACGAAGATAATATGGGAATTGTAATCACTGGTGTAAACCGTTACAATGGTGAAGCAATTGCGTTGAATACTTCACGTATTAATCTTTCAGGTACAAAACACGGTTTTGAGATCGGTTTAGCTGAGGATATCGAATTCATTATTGAAGAAGTGAAAGCATATTTGTTCAAAGGAAAAGCAGCACAACTTGAATTAGATTTTGATGATGAAGCAAAAGCTTCATAGTTTTTATTATCTTTGATCAATGACATAAGTTTAGTTAATAAAAATTCCGGGAAAGGGCATCATGAAAATGGTGCCTTTTTTCGTTTTACATAATTCGTATCTTTGAATATATGATATCAGCCAAGGAGTATTCTCCGGTTATATTCAACAGTGATTATAATCCGGAAAGATTAAGGAAAGGTACATCTGCATATCATCGGTTTTGGGACGAACAGTATGATCGTTGTCTGAATGGTTATAAACCTACCGGTGGATCTTATATACCTGGTAATTATTATTTCTACCTCAACTTTTGTAAGATTCGTCTTTACGATGAAAAAACCAATCGTAAAACAATTGGACCACCATTATATCGCGATCAGGATCACGAGTATTTCGTTGAGGTAAACGAAGCAAAAAAAGGTGGTTATGGAATCATCGTTTTGAAAGCTCGCCGTAAAGGATTTTCCTACATGAATTCTGATATTCTACTTCACGAATGGACATTCTATCAACAATCAGAATCCGGTATGGGTGCACAGAAGGAACACTATGTTTCCGATTTCCGTGACAAACTACTTTTGACCTATAACAACATCCGACCAGAATTTCGAAATCACTTTTTGATTAACAACTCAGATCTTTTTACTTCCGGCTGGAAAGAAAAGGAGAATAATATTTGGGTTGAAAAAGGAATGGGTGGCCGACTTTATTTCCGTTTGATTGAAAAGCCAGATACATTCCGGGGAACATCTCTTGGTATTTGGATTGTAGATGAAGCTGGAGAGGTGGTCAATCTCAAAAAAGTTTATTACGCAAACGAAGAGTGTTTCCGTGAAGGATCTCACCAATACGGTGTTCCAATCATTGGTGGTACTTCCAATAAAATGTCGCATGATTCTGATGATTTTATGCGGATGTGGTACGATGCTGAAGATTATAATTTGAAACGATTCTTTGTTTCAGCAAACAAAGTGTATTATCCATTCTTCGATAATAATACCGGTTTATCCGATACAACTGGCGCGACTAAAGATATTCTCAAAAGGCTCAAAGAAAAAGAAGATGATAAAGCTGCGTGGTACACTTTCAAACAGGAGATGCCACTTTCGCCAGAAGATGCTTTTGTTGTTCATGGTACTACTCCATTTGATCTTGATAAAATCAATCGTCGTATTACTGAACTCAACACCAATAAAGATTTGCGTATTTGGCAAACTGGTTATTTGGATTGGCCATCTGATAAAGATGGAAACAAGATCTTTGGGGGTAAGCCGGTTTGGGTATTGGACAACCTGGGTCCAATGAAAATGATTCACCGTCCATTACCGGAGTTAAAGAATTCTCATGTTGCGGCAGTCGATCCCTATCATGTGGCGAATGATATGGAAGAAGACAAAGGGAAAAAACTTTCAAAGAAGGGTTCTAAAGGTTGTATGTATGTATACAGAAGGTTCATTGATATGCATACCATATGTGAACTTCCGGTTTTTGAATATTGCGATCGTCCATACTCAAAAGAAGAGTTCTATGAGAACTGCTTAAAAATTGCGGT
>DPLR01000505.1 GCA_003541895.1 Cytophagales bacterium
TGTTTGAGCCCGAAGTGGCCCCGAGAATTCGGGAGTGCGGCTGGTGGCGAGTAGCGACAGCCCGGTGCGAGGTTCGAGCAGGCCGCCTTCCTTCGCAAAGCTTCGGAATGCAGGCCTAAACTTCAAATTCCCCTTGCGTTTTTCTCCCGAAAAAATATATTTTTGCGCCACTTTAAAATCCGCTCTGTCAGCCTGAGCTTGTCGAAGGCTGGGTGGTGGAAGTCAGGTTTCGACAGGCTCAACCTGACAATAGCTTTAAATAAAAGTAACATGGACATAAAAATTCAAAACCTCTCGAAGAGATATGGGCCGCAGCGCGCGGTTGACAACATATCTTTTGAAGTGAAGACGGGCGAGATACTCGGCTTTCTCGGGCCCAACGGTGCGGGCAAAACCACGACCATGAAAATGATTACCGGCTACTTGCAAGTGGCCGAGGGCGACATTCAGATCGGTGGCAAGTCCTTAAAAGATTCGGGCGATGATATCAAGCGCCACATTGGCTACCTGCAAGAGAACAACCCGCTGTACCTGGAGATGCCGGTGATTGAGTACTTGCGTTTTTGTGCGGCACTGCAAGGTGTGGAAGATTCGGAAATTGAAGAGCGCATCCGCACGATGGTGAGCAAGTGCGGCCTCAATGCCGAGAAGCACAAAAAAATTGGCGAGCTCTCGAAAGGGTTTCGTCAACGTGTGGGCTTGGCACAGGCCATGATTCACGATCCGGAAATTTTGGTGTTGGATGAACCGACCACCGGTCTTGACCCGAACCAGATTGTGGAGATCAGAAAACTGATTCGCGAAATTGGAAAAGAGAAAACGGTAATTCTCAGCACGCACATTCTGCCTGAGGTGGAAGCAACGTGCGATCGGATTTTGATTATTAACAAAGGGCGCATTGTTGCTGATGGCACGAGCGACACGCTGCGCAATCAAGCGAGCGGCAGCGAACTTTTGAAAGTGCGCATTGAAGATGCATCATCGAATGAAATTCAAAATGCGTTGCGTTCGCTTCCTTCGGTTGACAAAGTAGATGTGAGCGATGTGGCGATGAACCGTTTTGAAGTGCAAAGCAAAGGTGGGCAGAGCAGCAAGCGCGAGATATTTAAACTTTGCGTAGAGAAAAACTGGATGCTCAGCGAACTCACTCCGCTGGAGACGCGCCTCGAAGATATTTTCAGAAACTTAACCATGAATTGATTTATGAGAGCTGTTTGGATTATTGCTACGCGCGAACTGCAATCATTTTTTGATTCGCTCATCGCGTATATATTATTGACTTTGTTTTTAGGCTTCAGCGGATTTTTTACGTGGATGTATGGCAACGATATTTTCTTGACAGGCCAGGCATCGCTCCGCGGATTTTTTGGCATTGCGTATTGGACGTTGTTTTTCTTCGCGCCTGCGCTCACGATGCGATTGCTCGCGGAAGAAAGAAAAACTGGAACGATTGAATGGTTGTTGACGAAACCAGTTACTGATAGACAAGTGGTGCTCGGTAAATTTTTTGCGGCACTTGGGTTGATCATTGTTTCATTGTTATTCACACTTCCGTATGTAATTACATTAGCGAACATCGGTAACCTCGATCAGGGTGAAATTGCGTGCGGTTATCTCGGTTTGATTTTGATCAGCGCCTCGTACATCAGCATCGGTTTGTATGCGAGTAGCATCACCAACAATCAGATTGTGGCCTTTTTGTTAGCGTTGTTCATCGGCCTTTTCTTTCACATCATCTTCGGTGTGATTGGCGATAGCAGCACCGGTGTTATCTCGCAGATTTTTGACACGCTGAGCTTGTCATCGCACTACGAAAGCATTTCGCGTGGCGTTGTTGATTCGCGCGATTTGATTTACTTTTTATCGATCACGGCCATCGGCTTGATCTTATCTGAATTATCATTAACCAAACGAAACCTTAACTGATTATGTCGAACAAATTATACATCAGCACAGGCCTCGTCATCCTCATTATCGTTGCCTTGAATTTTGTGAGCAACGAATTTCATTTGCGCCTTGACTTAACCGAAGATCATGAATACACCTTGAGCAAAGCCACCAAAGATATTTTGGATGAGCTTGAAGATCCGATTACTGTGAAAGCTTACTTCTCACAAAACCTTCCGCCTGATATCGCGAAAGTGCGTCAGGATTTTCAAGAGATGTTGGTGGAATATTCTAACCGCTCGGATGGAAAAGTAGTTTTTGAGTTTGTAAATCCAAGCGAGAAAAAGGAAACCGAAGAGGAAGCCATGCGCAACGGAATTCAGCCGGTGATGATTACTGTGCGCGAAAAAGATCAAGCGAAGCAGCAGAAGGCTTTTCTTGGGGCTCAATTGACTTTTGAAGGAAAAAATGAATCGATACCAGTAATTCAGCCTGGCGCTGCAATGGAGTATGCACTTTCAACAGCGATCAAAAAACTGTCGGTGAAAGATAGACCAACGATTGGTTTTCTTGTTGGTCACGGTGAACCGGCCATCAACGAAATGCAACAAGCCGGACAAGAGTTGGAAATTTTGTATTCGCTGAAGGAAGTAAAAATTGACTCAGCAGAAATTCCGAGCGATATTAAAACATTGGCAATCATTCGGCCAACGGATTCCATTCCGTATGCTCAGTTTGCAAAGATCGAAAACTTCATTCAGCGAGGCGGAAGAATTTTTGTGGCTATCAACCGCGTGGATGGAAATTTCCAAAATGCAACAGGCAATGCCGTTAATACCGGACTTGAAAAATGGTTGGAGCAGAAAGGCGTTGAAGTGAATGACGATTTCGTGATTGATGCAAAATGCGGAGCGGTGACTGTGCAACAGCAAAGTCCTTTTGGAATTATTCAGCAGCAAATTCAATTTCCATATTTGCCAATCATTTCAAATTTCTCAAGTCACCCAATCGCGCGTGGACTGGAGCAAATGGTAATGAAATTCGCGAGCTCAATAAAATTTACCGGAGACACAAGCAAACGTTTTACTGCGTTGGCTTTCTCATCAGAGAAATCCAATTCGTTGAAAGTGCCGCAGTTTTTCGATATACAAAAACAATGGACTCAAGAAGATTTCCCAAATCAGAATTTGATAGTTGCTGGAGTAGTTGAAGGGAAACTTTCAGGAAATGCAAGATCGAAAATGGTGGTGGTAGCCGATGGAGATTTTCCGATCAATGGAGCCGGTGAGCGCGCACAAAAATTGTCGAAAGATA
>DPLR01000058.1 GCA_003541895.1 Cytophagales bacterium
CTCCGGTTTCCTTAATAAATTTTTTTGAGGCGTCTTCTTTAGAAATAAACTGGATTGCATCAGTCGCATTTTTTTGAACGTAGTACTTGCCTGCTAGCTCCTTTCCAAGTTTTGCGATTTCCTCAGCGGTTATCGTTTTCTTCAGGTAAACTTCAATCCGGATGTTTTCTTTAACAATTCGTTCAAGGTCTTTTGAATAAATGACCAGTGCTCCAAAAACCCCAATGGCAAATAGAGCCAAGGTGATACTAAACACCACGCTGACGGAGGGATAACTACCTAGCTTTTTCTTTGATGTTCTGAATTTTACCTCACCACTCATGTGCGGCAAAGATAAGTCAACCTTTTGAATTAACCCTTACGGAATTCATTCAACTTCTTGATAAGGACACCATCGTGAATAGGAGTGAGGGGGGTAATGGAATTATTCCGCTCATTTAATAAATAATAGTTGTCTTTGTAGAAAAGGAATACCGAGTGTGCAGATCCATTCACTTCGATGATTTCATAAAGTCCTTTATCAAATGAACCATAGAGTATCAATTTGCCACTATCAAACTGATAATGGAATGAATACTTGCTGTTCAAATTATTTGTTTCCACCTCAACCCTTGAACTTTCTATTTCAGCCATCTTCTTTTCAGTAGTGAACTTCCCTGATTCGGAATTTGCTTGAGAAAGTTCTTCAGTTGGATTGATCACCTCAATTTTGGGGATGACTACTTTTTTAACTGTTGAAGATGGATTCAACGCTTTTCTGTCGCTTCTTCTAAGGTTGTTATCTTCGGTCGGTTTGCTCGCGATGGCAAGAGTATCTTTTGTCACAGAATCAATAGAATCTGTAAGTGCCGTCTTTTCTTCTGGCAAGAGATTTTCTACTTTTAATTGAGCAGCTCCCGTATCTGGTTTCCAAGGTTTAAAATAAAAAAGCGTACTAATGATTATAACAGTCGTAGCGGCAATGCCGACAGCTAATTGAGCTCCTGAGATTCCTGAACCCGAAACCATAGAGCCATTGATTGGCACATGGTTCAACATTGATTTTAATTCAGCAAAACGAGCCTTTTTAATTTCTTCAACCAATTGCTGCTGCAACTTAACTTCATTACGTAAAGAAGGATCTCCCTCCATCTTCCGTTCAAACGTCTCCTTCTCCTGACCTTGAAGTCGGCCAAGAACGTAATCTTCTATTTGTTCAAAATTTTCCATTACCAACTAGTCTAAAAAATCTTTCTCTGAATACTGTGCTTTTACCAATTCATCAAATTTTTGTTTGCACTTATATTTCTTTGTCTTTGCAGTGTCTGTGTTTGCGAACCCCAACTTGTCCGCAATTTCTTGCATTGACATTTCATCGAAATAATAGTACATCAATACTTTCCTACACGTTTCCCCCAATTGATCGAGACACTGTGCTATGATTTTCTCCCGTTCGGGTTTATCCATATCTAGTACCTCTACGGCATCTTTCTCCTCATTAGATAATCGCTTCTTACGATCAAGTTCCTTTCTCCACAGATTCTGACAAATGCTGTAGATATAAGTACTCATCTTAGAGGTCAATACAAAGTTTGATGATCGGGCCTTTTGCCAAAAAACAACCAATGCATCCTGATACACATCTCTTGCCTCTTCCTCCGTTCCACTATTGGTTACTACCAGTTTGGTCATCATCCGATAGTATTTCTTGTAAATGATTTCCAACGCTTTTTCATCACCTTTCTGGATTCTAGCGAAGAGTTCTGCCTCATCTACAACTGTGCTTGATTTAAATACGCGTAGTGCCACTGTTGGTAACCTTGGGTTAATGCAATTTGTTTAGTGTGTAAGAATAATGGATAAAATCCACTTTTCTAGGGCTGAGTTGTTAATGGCCTCCATGTCTGTGTACGGAAAAATGGTCCCCAGTAACCACGCACTTTTAAATTTCCATCTTCAAGCCAAAGTTTGCAGCGATATACTTTACCGTTTTCCGGATCAAGGATGTTGCCACCACCAAACTCATTTCCTTCTTTGACTAGTCCATCTAAAATCTTCATACCAATGATCTTCTTTTTAAAGCGCTGGTCGCTTTCTTCGCATTTGTCGCATATGGGATTGGGTGGTTCTCCAGGGTTGAAATGAATGGTGACTATCTTCCCAAAAAACTTACCTCCACGTTCTACGATTTCGATTACAGATCGCGGCTTACCAGAATTATCATCGATGCTGGTCCATGAACCTACAATCTGGGCCAATGCATTTTGGGTGAGGCTTGAGATTAATACGATGAAAGCAACCTTCGGCATACATTAAACTGCAAACTGCTTTTTGAGCGCTAACCAAAGTTTCTTTTTTGCTTCGTCATTTATCAGAAGGTCGCTAAGTTTTTCAGACATCACCACCGACACGCCATTGGCTTGGAAGTGATCATAATAAGTAAGTCCGGGTACTGCATTTCCAAAATAAATGACTTTACTTGAGTTGATTTTCATTACTGAAAGATCAAAAAACGACTGTTGCTTAATGTTAACAGAATCGATCGATAACCTGACTGCACTCAAGATCTTAGAGAGCAAAGCCTTTTCTTCGGTTGTAATTTCAGCCCACGGCTGCGATAAAATAACCGTTGCACTGTGGCGTGCAGTATAAACCTGCTCACTAAAAATGGATTCAAAAAGAATGCTCTCCATTTA
>DPLR01000113.1 GCA_003541895.1 Cytophagales bacterium
GGAATAAGTATCACAAAAATCATTCTTAGAAATCTTCCGTTTCATTTTAATAAAAGTATATCAATCGTAACTTCGCGAGATTGATAATCCTAAAACATGGTAATAGTCGCGGATAGCGGAGGCTCAAAAATCGATTGGAGGTTTTTGCGAAAAGATAGCAGCATAGGACAGGCAAGCAGCACTGGTTTTAATCCCTACTATCAGCCGTTAGATCATTTGAATAAAATTATTGATGAGATTTTGCTCCCCAACATTCACGACAAAGTCTCTAAAATTTTCTTTTATGGCACGGGTGTTTCTTCAGAGAAAAACGTGGAAAGCATCCGATCGGTATTTGCCGAATATTTCCCTGATGCTGCCACTGAAGTAGGTTGGGATTTGTTGGCTGCAGCGAGAGCTTTGTGCGGAAGAGAGCCAGGTATTGCGTGCATCTTGGGCACAGGATCAAACTCGTGTTTGTATGACGGAGAAAAAATTATTGACAATGTTGCCAACCTCGGCTGGATTTTAGCAGACGAGGGTTCTGGCACGTACATGGGCAAGCAGATTGTCTTCGACTATTTCAGAAACGAAATGCCAACGAAACTCGCTGAACAATTTCATGCACGGTTTCCTTGGAGCCGCGAAGAAGTTCTGGAAAAGGTTTATCAAGAAGAAAAACCCGGAGCATTTCTTGCCAGTTTTTCAAAATTTATTTTTCAGCATGTTAAAGAGCCGTATTGCTATAAACTAGCTTATAACAGCATCTCTGATTTTTTTGAAAACAACGTGATGAAATACAAAGACTATAAAAATTTGAAAGTTCATCTCGTTGGCTCCATCGGGTTTTACTTTAGCGATGTAGTTCGCCAAGTGGCAAATGACAAAGGTGTTACCTTGAAAAATATTCTTGAAAGTCCGATTGCCGGATTAACACTTTATCATCAAAAAGATCTTTAAACAAAATCACGAGTGAGTACAGAATCTTCCTCACAGTATCAGAATCTCGAATCAATGAGTGTTCGGAATCTGTTGCTCAACATTAATAGAGAAGATACAAAAATTTCGGCAGCTATTAGAACCCAGATTCCTAAAATTGAAGCCCTTGTAAAAGTGATCGTGGAAAAAATGAAAGTGGGCGGGAGATTGTTTTATATCGGAGCCGGCACTAGCGGAAGATTAGGCATACTTGATGCTTCCGAAATTCCGCCAACGTATGGCATGCCACAAGGAAAAGTGATTGGGCTAATTGCTGGAGGCGATACTGCCATTCGCAAGTCGGTTGAGCATGCTGAAGATGATAGCGAACAAGCCTGGGAAGATTTGAGAAAATTGAAGATTTGCGAAAAGGATGTACTAATTGGCATCGCGGCTTCTGGGCGAACACCTTACGTTTTGGGTGGAGTAAAAGCAGCGCGGAAGAATAAAATTGTAACAGGTTGTATCACCTGCAACAAAAAAACAGAGCTCTCAAAAAACGTGGATCATCCTATCGAAATTGTTGTCGGCCCTGAATTTGTCACTGGAAGTACACGCATGAAAGCGGGCACCGCGCAGAAGCTCGTTTTAAATATGATCTCTACTACAACAATGATTCGTTTGGGACGGGTAAAAGGAAACAAAATGGTTGACATGCAGCTCACCAATAAAAAACTGGTATCGCGAGGGGAAAAAATGATCATAGAAGAATTAGGAGTAACGCCCGCAAAAGCCAAAGCGCTTTTAAAAAAATTTGGGAATGTGCGTTCAGCTATTTCTAATTCAATTTCAAAATAATTTACAGCAGTGAAAGTTGCGCATTTGTTACGGGTGCATCGATAGGCACCAAATATTTTCTCTTTGTTTTTAATTCATCGCAGAGCACGCGAGTGCGCCTAAGTTTGCCCTTCTTAAACCATTTGCCTTGCAGATGAAAGATGCTTCCCTCGGGCAGGTGCGAAAGCAAAATAGATGTAGAAGCCTTTTGATCAAACGATCGGAAAAGGCTTGTCAATTCTGAATCAGAAAAGCTCGAAGCCTTTGGCGAAAGCATATGCTTTTTCAAGCCTGTAAGAAGTGTCTCAGGGAAAATCTCTTCCGTAAGGATTGGCTGCATCAAATCCTGAAAAGTTTTTTTCCACACTTTGCCATGAGCTTCTGCGCCTTTGCAATGCTGATGCACATAATGGTGTGCAACCTCATGAATAAAAGTCATCAAAAACAAATACGGATGAAGATCGTGATTTACGGTGATGGTTGGAGTTCGGCCTACACGAAAAGTAAAGTCGCCAACTTTTGTTTGTCGGCTTTTTCTGAGTTTGAAATCAAAAGGTGATTGCCGCCAAAGAGAACAACAGTAATCAAGAGAATTGGCAGGAACATGTTGAATTAAAATCCTTCTTATCGAATGTTGATCCATACTGTTCCTACTGGAAGTAAGGGAAATAAAAAAGGCTTTAGTTTTCCTAAAGCCTTCCCGGGAAAATCTCTTCTTAAGAGATTACTTCTTTTTTGATGAAGCGGCTTTTGCAATAGAATCAGCCTTTGCAGCAGCAGCAACTGAATCAGCCTTAGCTTTAGCAGCAGCTTCTACTTTTGCAACTGAATCAGCTTTAGCAGCAGCAGCGATAGAATCAGCCTTTGCTTTTGCAGCAGCATCATCTTTCTTAGGGCCGCACGCAACGAAAGCCAATGCAAACGCGCTTACCATCATTAGAGCGAACAATTTTTTCATAGTTTACAGGTTATAAATTTGCCCGCAAATATAAGGGGATTGGTTGATTTTAAACTATCAAGTAAGAAAATTTTGCTTTTCGCGATGAAAAAAGATT
>DPLR01000313.1 GCA_003541895.1 Cytophagales bacterium
TCGTTTCGATTGATTCGATACCAGAAGCCGCTTCTTTTGTGATAATTTCGTGAAATCCAAAATTTCTCTCTAGTGCGCTCAAATCAATAACCAATAGTTCGTCATTTATACGCAACAGTTGGAATCCAGAGGTAATTCGGAGAAATTCGTTATCAATTTTCTCCAATCGGTGACGATCTTTTTTTAAGAAAAAACTAGCTCTGCTAAATATGTTCACCGTAGCCATAGTTTTATACAAAACGATTTGACCGACGTTATTGCCAATTTCTATCAGCAGAGCTTTGATGTCTGACAAACTCGAAACGGATAAATCCAACAATGGCAGATCATCCGAAGCCAGTACAGACTCTATGGATTGTAGTTCTTCAGGAAGATCGAGGTCATAAACATAAATAGCATCAACTCTTTCATCAGCGGTTGAAAGATCGAGAACAAAGAGGTCTTGCTTGTCACTAATAGTCTCTCGCAGACTCTGTATGAATAATGCCTTTAAGTCTCTTAAGGAATCTGCTGAAATATCAATTTTTTGGGGTTGCTCATTATTATTTTGGCTTTTCAAAACCGCATAGACTGAAATGCCGATTTCATCGAAATTATCATAGAAGACCTGCAGCGCAGTTTTTAATTCGTCGGCATTCATTCAGTAACTCCCTTCACAAAATAAATTTTTTCATCCAGTTTTATATATGAAACTTTCTGAGTTTCTTTAAGTTTAGCTCGACATATCAATATAATTCCTTCTTTGCTTCCAATTTTGAAATTACCATCAGCCCTATAAATATGAAATCCAAGTAAAGCAAGGGATGGATTCGCATAGAAAAGATTTGTTTTAATGTAAATAACGCCCATGACAACCAATAAAAGGGCGAGAACAATCATTTGTCTTCCGCTGCCAAAATCAAAACTGATTAGAGGCACGACATAGGTAGCTAAAAATGTCAGGTGCTCGTAGCTAATACTCTCAATTTTTGTAATCTCAAAGGGTATGTCGGTTGCTCCCTTTAAGTTGAACTCAAATCTTTTATATGCAAGGACACAATAACTTATGAAGATTATAGAAATAATAGGTATGGGATTATAAGATGCAAAAGTTTTCCATGATGACCAATCTTTTATATTGAAATTTTCGGCTGGGAACTTGAACGTCATAATTACAAAGAAAACGAACAGCAACCCAAGAGATAGAATGTAGAGATCAACTTTTCTGCGAGTATTAGTCATGCCGAGACCCTCACTTCACCGCTCATTAGCTTAGGAAGCAAAGTGTCACGGAGTTTTTCGAGGGTGCGAATTTGAATATGATTTCTCTCAATTTTTTTCCATGAAGTGTTGGCGATAATTGAGAATTCTTTCAATCTGTCGGTTGGCGGTAGCGAAAATACGATAGCACCTATATCTGATGGTTTCAGTGACGGATAAGTTGACGTAGAGCCTTCTGCTATCGAGTGCAAATAATCCGTCATTTCACCATTAGTCAGAAGTAAATAAATAAAGTGAGGATCAATTTTTGTGCAAGTTAAAACACAAAATCCTGTAGACACAACCAAGTTCTCAATGGGATTCTTAATGATCCCATAGTGTTTTTGGTCAGGTCTTACGGTAGAGATTAGAACATCGTTATGCTGAACAAGCCGCTTTGCTCTGCTTGGTGCTTCATCTGAATTCAAAGATTGAAAGCTTTCGATAATACCGTTGGTCAGTGATCCAGTATCTAAGTAATAAATTGTTTTGTAAGAATAGTTTTTGTCGATACTTGCACGGTTTAACTCGACAAAATCACCTATTGTGACTTCCTTCCAATCCTCCTTTGCCTCCTCAATAAACCATTGCCGGAACAGCGTTTCAGCCATAGTCTCAAGGGTTTGGTTCTGGCGGTGCAGCAAGTCTATTTTGTCGTCGAGGCTGGACAGGACGGCGGCAATGGCTTTTTGTTCTGGGAGAGGTGGTATTAAAAATGTGTATTGCCTGATCGTGGTTGGTGATGTGTGGCGAACAGATGTGCCCGTAGCCGCGCCAAGAACAAAGCCTTGATATTCTGGTGTTCTCAATAACCAATGCAGATAATCTTTGTCGATCCCATTATTAAGAATTTCAACCAAACCAATTCGTTGGTTATGCAAATATACTTTGCCTTTGCTTCTCGGAATTTTTGCACCATAGCCGAGGGTATCACCTTCCTTGCTAAGGTCTGTCATGGTTATAACTATGTCATTTGCATTTAGAACATAGTCACTTGGACAATCACCTTTGAAGTATTTGAATCTGTCAGACTTGAACCCACCGCCTATATAAAAATTCCCGGGAGTAACTAATATCTTCGAGGTCTCTTCTGTAGTAATCGTATCCCCCTTAAATGCGTAGCCATGCTTCACATTGATGAAATCTCGAAGGGTGACTTCTTGCCACTCGCTCATAGCTTTACCTTCATTAAATTTTCAGCAATGGCTTGATTGAGCGCCGCTTCTTCCAGTAATTGCGCTTCAAACTCGAATTTCAGGGCGGTGAAGCGTTCCTTGAAGTCGAAATCGTCTTCTTCATCGGGTAGGCCGACATACCGACCGGGGGTCAGGACGTAATCCAGTTCCTTAACGCGCTCGATAGAGGTCGAAGCGCAAAACCCTTTAATATCTTCATAGTTGCCTTTTCCGGTGCGCCAAGCATGATAGGTATCGGCGATTTTCTGAATGT
>DPLR01000411.1 GCA_003541895.1 Cytophagales bacterium
TATTGAAAATTTTGAATGGCAGGTAAACCATCTGAGCTTTGTTAACGAAGAGAACGAAATAATCTTTGCCCACTTTGGCGCGCTTGAATTGATCCCATTTCATGGGCATACCTTCGCGTGGATTGATTTTTAAAACCAATTGCTGGCTGCTGATTTCATACGAATAGCGTTCGAACAACATTTTGCCTTGCTCAAGCTGTGTAACTCCATAAAATTGAAGCCACCAGAATAATAGATACAAGCCGGCACCCAAAAAGGCAGCAAAGAACCACCACCAGCTGGCAATCCATAAATAGCACAATCCAATGGCCACCACAATTAAACTTACCCACCACTGCTGTTTCAAAACTTCAGTGAATGCCATTTTTACATAGGTACTTTTTTCTAACCGGTAATTTTTAGTCTTAACAATCATAAAGCATTATAAAGAAGACCGCAAAAATACTGTCTTTCTTGATTATAAAAACAGCAATTTTTGACCTAACTAATTTTATAATTTTTGTATTCGCCAATACGATAGCCCGTGAAGGAATGGACAAAGCGTTTGAATTTCTCTTTGAACGAATACTTTCTTTTTGAAATGTCGTAATCAAACTTCCAGTTCTTTTTCGAAATCCGTTCTTGCAACGCTTTTGGATGAGTGCCGTCAAACAACTCGAGCGAATCAACGTTGCTGTAATCAAACTCTACGGCTTTGGCAATGTTGGTTTCTATCCATTGATCATCGTGATAAAATTTGCTCCAGTCTTGCTGCTTGAATTGCATGGCGCGCGGATCTTTCACCCAACCGTAATGATAAATGAAGGCATCGATCAACTTCACCTTCAATTTTTCATTGGGCTTTTTCCGAAATCCTTGCGCATCGCGATACGAGAAAATGTTTTTATCGTTCCGCACAATTCGTATTTCTCTTCTATACCAACGCCACGATTCGCCCACATAATCGTATGATCCGTAAAAATGTTTGTAATGAAAAAGAAGCCCGTCAACCGCTTTGTCGTCTTTGTATTTTTCCATCGCTTCGCGTATAACGGGATAATATTTTTCATGCACGGCTTCATCGGCCTGGATGTAAAATGCCCAATCGCAATCTGCCGAAACAGCCTGAAACGCTTTATCAGTTTCTAAAGCGAACGTGCGCCCACCTTCACGCAACGAATCATCCCAAAAGGTTTCAATAATTTTTATTTTCGGTGAGTTGATGTTCTTGATCAACTCAAGAGTGTTGTCGGTTGAGTTGCCAACGGCCACCATAAACTCATCGCACAACGGAAGAATAGAATTGATCGCCTCTACCACAGGGTAGTCGTATTTAACAGCATCGCGTATGATGGTGAAGCCCGCGACTTTCATGACAAAAACTTAATTCACAAAGATGTGCATTCTAACCCGAGTTTTTGAGCGGCAAAAAAAAATCTTTGGTCTGGATTGAATTCAATAATTTTGAAAAAGCGATAACCCATTTAGCATCATGATTTTTAACCCGCTTAGACTTATCGAGATTTTCATAGTGAAAATGAAGATCAAACGATTTGTTCATCGCGGCAATTCTATTTCGCTCAAAATCAAAATCAATAACCAACTTCCCAATCGTGAGATTGTAAGGATAAGCAAAATCAATAAAGATTTTTATCAGGTTGAATTAGATGAATTTCAATTGACTTACACATCGAAAGGAAACGCCCGTGCAGCACTCAACTCGATCTTTCATTATCTGCTTACCAACAAGTTTGACACAACGCAGGTGTATGCAGACTTGTCGGACGGTGGAAATAATGTCCCTGCAGAATTGAATACGAAGAACCTGAGTTTTTCATCGAATACTTCGAGGAGTACTTTAATTCCTGATCACCACTTCACAAGTTCGGAAGGATACATGTCAATCCGGAAATTAGTGAAAGCAAACACAGTTCCCTGGCACGAACGCAAAGATGGATTTTTGTGGCGCGGTTCGACCACTGGAGATGGGTTTGCCTACACCGAGCCATTTGAATTCGGTAATGAAAAATTGCTGCCGCGCGTGCGCATGTGCCTCAAGCTTGCCGACTACCCAGAGGCAGATGTTGCTATTGCAATTAACTATGTGCTGGAAAAAAATTATTCGGGCTTTGAAAACCTGATTGAAAAGAAAATAGCGAAGGAATCGATTTCGCAAAACGCCTGGCTGTCGCAAAAGTTTGCTATTGATATTGATGGACATACCAATGCGTGGCAAAACTTTTTCAGCCGTATGCTAATGGGCTGTTGTGTAATTAAAATTGATTCGTTTCAAAATTTTCGTCAATGGTATTATGATCAGCTTGTGCCATGGAAACATTTTGTGCCTGTAAAATCAGACATGAGCGATCTGATTGAGAAGCTGGAGTGGTGCAAGTTGCACGACAAGGAGTGCGAGCAAATCGCAAAGCAAGCGCAACAGATTTCGCATCAAATTGCCGAGAAGGAATTTCCGTTCAGAGATTAACTTAGAACTGGAGGCGTCTGACGGCTGAACGCAAGAGATACTAGTCGCCTGACGCCTACCACCTAGACTAGTAATCGGTGGTACAATTTCAAGTATTCAACCGAAGCTTTTTCCCAAGAGAATTTTGCTGCCCAGTTTTGAATTAATTTTTTCTTTTCTGGATTCGAGTAAAAATCGTTCATGCCCGTAGTTAAAACTTCTTTCATTTTCAGTGGATTGAAATCGGTGAAGTAGTAGGCATGGGCCCCTCCGATTTCAGGAAGTGAAGTTTGGTCAGAACAAAACACAGGTTTGCCTTCGCGCATAGCTTCAATTACCGGAAGGCCAAATCCTTCGGCCAACGAAGGAAATAGAAATGCTTCGCAATTTTGATAGAGCCAAATCTTTTCCTCTTCCGAAATTTCTCCGGGCAAAATCAAACGGTCTTTCACTCCGAGTTTTTCTGCTTCCAATAAAATTTGATTGGCGTAGCTTCCAGTGCTATGTCCGGCAATGATCAGCGTACTGTCTGTTTCCTTCAGCAGCGGAATTAAAACATGAAAATTTTTCTTAGTTGAAATAATGCCGATAGAAAAAAGGAATTTTTGCTTGGTAATGAATGCAGGTTTTTTAGCTTGTACTTCAGGCGCATTTACTCCATTGTAAATCACCGTAATTTTTTTAGGATCAACTTTGGTATGCTTCAGGATTTCGTTTTGAGTAAATTCTGAAATGGCTACAATGGCATCGGCTCGGTTGAGTTGATGTTGTAGCAGCCACAATTCTTTTTTCAATTTCCAGCCAGAGTATTTTACCGTGAAGTTTAAATCATGAACTGTTACAATCAGTTTGCTGCTCTTGTGTTTGGGCAAGTATGCTGAGCCTTGATGAAAGCAATGCCACAGATCAACATCGACTGATAAACCAAAAATGCGTTTTAGTTTCGATGGAAAGACATACTGATTACGATCTCCGAAAATAGAATTGCACGATTCGGGAACGAGAAACGTTAAATCAAAATCGTTGTTGTTTCGGTTGATGGCCCTGCCCAGGTGAAGACAAAATTGACCCAGCCCGCTGTTGAGATTGCTGAGCTTGGAGGTTTCTAAAAATATTTTTTTCCGTTGAGCCATTGCTCCAAAGATCCATTTTAAGATTGGGGTTTACAACAAAAAATAAGTGAGACCAAGGCCCCACTTATTTTTTAACCGATTATTTACTTCGCTGCTACTAATCGATCTGCTTTTACCAAACTAATAAACTCACTTCTGTAACCATCCTTGTCTTCGCCTTGTGCGGTTTGGACCAAGCTCAGGATTTTCTCTTCAGAGAATCCATTTAAATATTCTGAGTTTCTCAGCAACATTCCGAAAGAAGCAACCGAGGCAGCCCAACGGAAATTATTGGAGGTTTTGTCGAGAGAAATATTTTTGTCATTCAACGTATGGACTAAAAGTTTGCTTACATCTCCATCCGGTTTTTTGTAGCGAAACTTCACAGTCATCAATTCATTTGAAGATGAATTCTTCGGATCAAGCTTTGTGGTTTGATATTTCAGTTCATCCACTTTAAAAAATTTACTTTCCACACCCACCGGAATAATTTCGTATAGCGCAGTTACTGTGTGGCCAGAGCCAAGTTCGCCAGCATCTTTTTTATCGTTGTTGAAATCTTCGCTCTTCAACATTCTATTTTCGTAGCCAATCAATCGGTATGCTTGGACTTTTGCTGGGTTGAATTCGATTTGCAGTTTTACATCTTTGGCAATGGTAAAGAGCGTTCCGCCAAATTCATTAACCAGTGCTTTCTGTGCCTCAAGAATGGAATCGATGTATAAGTAATTTCCGTTTCCTTTGTCGGCAATGGTTTCCATTTTTGAATCTTTATAGTTGCCCATGCCAAAACCCATCACGGTAATAAAAATTCCGTCTTGTCTTTTTTCTTCGATCAATCGTTCCATCGCACCATTACTTGATTCGCCAATGTTGAAGTCGCCATCGGTGGCCAGGATCACGCGGTTGTTTCCTTCTCTGTTAAAATTCTCTTTGGCCACTTTGTATGCCAACCGAATTCCTTCACCTCCGGCTGTCGATCCGCCCGCTTCTAACTGATCAAGGGCTTCAATAATTTTTTTCTTGTCGGCTCCTGATGTTGGAGGCAATACCAACCCCGCAGCACCTGCATAAACCACAATGGCCACATGGTCTTGCTCGCGCAATTGCTGCACCAACAATTTGAACGATGATTTCAGCAACGGCAATTTGTTAGGATCGCTCATAGAACCCGAAACATCAATTAGAAAAACTAAATTGGAAGGCGGCAATTTTTCAATTGGGATTTTTTTGCCTTGTAATCCGATCAAAACCAATTTGTGGTTTTCGTTCCAAGGAGCAGTAGATATTTCTGTATTGATCGAAAATGGATCTTCTCCGGTTGGCTGCGAATAATCGTAATGAAAATAATTTACCATCTCTTCAATGCGCACAGCATCTTGCGGAGGCCGCTGGCCGTTTTGAATGAACCTGCGAATGTTGCTGTACGATGCCGCATCTACGTCAATGGAGAAAGTAGAAAGCGGACTGTGTTTTGCATCGTGAAAAATATTTTCGGTGATGCCATCATATTCTTCGGTATTGAATCTTTCTTTTAGCTCGTTCTGAACGGGTTGAGCCGAATTGGAATAAGAAAAATGATAACCATCGAGTTTAGCAGCACCTTGTCCGCTTAGCGAGTAGGACGGTTTAGCTTCTGCTCTTTTCGTTTTTTTATTCACTTTCTCATACCCTACAACAACTACCTCGCTGAGTTCTGTTTTATCTGCTTCAAGGGTAACATCAATTCTATTCTTTGCTCCAATTAAAATTTCTTTCGTCTTCAATCCGATGAAGGAAAACACAAGTGTTCCACCCTGGTCTGGCACCGAGATCACATAATTACCTTGCGTGTCAGTAACCGTGCCATTGCTTGTTCCTTTCAAGAGAACATTTACGCCAGGAAGAATAGAACCATCTTGTGCGAAAGTGACTTTGCCAATAATAGATCGGTTTACTACCGGCCGAAATCCAGCCAATACGATGAAGGCTAAGATCAACGAGAATATTTTTGTTTTCATAATTATTAAATTTTCTTTAATGATGCATAAGGTCAGATGTTTCCATAAACCGCATAAAAAAAATTATATTGGCTTATGATGGCCGATGATATACCTGATCATGAGATTATTCAACTCTACAAAAAGTTGGGTGATTTATCTCTGATTGGTAAACTTTTTACACGCTACACTTCTTTGGTTTATGGAGTTTGCCTGAAATATTTAAAAGATAGAGAAGCTTCTAAGGATGCGGTGATGCAGATTTTCGAAAAATTGATTTCATCGCTAAAAAATCATGAAGTAGAAAATTTTAAAGGCTGGCTATATGTTACCGCTCGTAATTATTGCCTGATGGAGCTGCGAAGCAAAAAAGGTAAATTCACAGAAGAAATCAGCGCCACGATTGTGGAAAACGATTTGCTCTTGCATCATGAACTTGAAAGCGATTTGGAAGAGGATTTGGCCAAGATGGAGGAATGCATCAATAAACTTATTGACGGACAACAGCAATGTGTTCGTTTATTTTATTTGGAAGAGAAAAGTTATCGGGAAATAGTGTTGATCACGAATCTGGAAATGAATCAAGTGAAAAGCTTTATTCAAAACGGAAAACGAAATTTAAAAATCTGCATGGAAGAGAATGGATGATCGCTTAAACGA
Source organism: Cytophagales bacterium (assembly GCA_003541895.1). Lineage (GTDB taxonomy): Bacteria > Bacteroidota > Bacteroidia > Cytophagales > Cyclobacteriaceae > ELB16-189. The sequence continues at coordinate 6,195 of DPLR01000411.1, forward strand.
TATTATCAAGTATAGGAAAGGAGAACTCAGCCCCAAGGAAATGCATGCGCTCGAACGCCAGACATTGAACGATCCATTTTTGTCGGAAGCACTGGAAGGCACAGAAAATATTTCAGCCGAAGATTTAATGAGCGATGTTTCTCAAATCAATCGGAAGATTTTAAAAAAGAAGAAAGCTACTTTGTTTACCCCGCTTCGCATTGCTGCGGGAATTGCCCTTGTCATTGGATCTGTTATTTTGTTCTATCAATTAACTCCGAAGAAGGAATCCTTGGCGCTTAAAACAGAAAATAA